>JAHHRQ010000001.1 GCA_020025715.1 Oscillospiraceae bacterium
GCTGAGGATAAAAACTCAGGTTCCTCCGGCAGCGATGCTTCTGACAGCGAGGCATTTTCAGAATATGACGAAATGCTGCCCCACGCTGTGGAGGTTATCCTTGAAACCGGTTCATGCTCTGTTTCCATGCTTCAGCGCCGTGTGAAGCTTGGATATTCAAGAGCTGCCAGAATTGTAGACCAGATGGAAGAACTGGGAATTGTAGGCCCCTATGAGGGTGCAAAACCCAGACAGGTTCTGATTGACAGAGTCGGCTGGCATGATATTCAAAGAGAACTCGGCCTTGTGAGCGATGACGATATGTCCCTTGCAGCCGAAATGAGCGAAGACTCGGATTATGAATAAGAAAAGGGCGCATTGCGCCCTTTTTTCATAAAAAGTTTAAACAAAATCTAGGAAAATGTGGTATAAAAGATATGAATTATTTTTCTCCTGAAATGAGCTTACAGGAAGTAAATCAGATTAGCATACTTGGCCTTGCCCATATAGGCGACGGGGTCTACGAGCTTTTAACAAGAACAATGCTCTGTGCTCAGGGGCATTCCGCTGTGCGTGAGCTGCACAAGCTTACCGTTTCATATGTAAACGCTCCGGCACAGGCGAGAGCCATTCAGAAAATTATGGATGAGCTTGACAGCGACGAGCTGAGTTTATATAAACGGGGCAGAAATGCCAGAGTAAATTCTGTGCCCCAGAATGCAGATGTCAGCGAATATCATGCGGCTACCGGACTGGAGGCGCTGTTCGGCTGGCTGTATTTACAGGGCAAGAGAGAAAGAATAAATGAGCTTTTTTCCCTTATAATGAAGGAGTAAACAATGCCTCTTGACGCTATAACTACCTCCGCACTTGTGGCGGAGCTTAATGAGAAACTGGAAGGCGGCCGCATAGACCGTGTGCAGCAGCCTGAAAAGGATATTCTTCTGATTTCTCTCCGCTCCAAAGGCAAAAACAGACGGCTTTTGGCCTGCGGCGGTGCAGGCGGGGCAAGAATCCACCTGACCGAAAATAACCTTGAAAATCCCGCAGAACCGCCCATGTTCTGCATGCTTATGAGAAAGCATCTTGTGGGGGCTAAAATACTATCAGTTACTCAGCCCGACATGGAGAGAATGATAGTGATTGAGCTTGATACCCATGATGAACTGGGCATAAACTCAAAAAAGAAGCTTATATGTGAAATGATAGGCCGCAACTCCAATATTATTCTTGTGGGGCAGGACGGCCGTATTATCGACTGCATGAGGCGGGCGGAATTTGCAGGAGAGGGCGGAAGAAGTATGCTCCCCGGCATGATTTACAGAATGCCGCCTAAACAGGCAAAGGAGAGCTTTTTTGATGTCAGCACTGATGATATAGACGCTGAATGTAAAAATGCAGACAGAACCATGCCTGCGGATAAATGGCTTTTAAACCGCTTTTCAGGTCTTTCACCCCTTGTGTGCCGTGAACTGAGTTATCGGGCAGGCGGAGACTATGATGAATTGCCATCATATTTAAAAGCCCTTAAAGATACTGTGGCGGGGGGGATTTTCTCTCCTAATATGCTGATGTGTGAGGGAAAGCCTCAGGATTTCAGCTTCATGCCTGTAAAACAGTACGGCGAGGGCAGCGAATGTGTGCCTTATGAGGATTTTTCCTCACTTCTGGATGCCTTTTATTATAAGCGTGATAAGGCAGAACAGCAGCGCAGACGCAGCCATGAGCTCCAGCACGCTGTTAAGACAGCCCGTGACAGACTTGTGAGAAAGCTTGCCGCTCAAAATCAGGAACTTCTCCAGACAGAAAATATGGAGGAGATACGAAAGAAAGCAGAGCTTGTCACCGCAAATATTTACAGAATGAAAAAAGGGGACAGGGTCTTAAAGTGTCAGGACTATTATGATCCCGAATGTCCCGAAATTTTAATAGAGCTTGATCCGCTTAAAACTCCCCAGCAGAATTCATCTGCTATGTTTAAGCATTATAATAAGCTTAAAGGCGCTAAAGAACATCTCAACGTGCTCATAGCGCAAGGCGAAAGTCAGCTTGACTACTTAAACAGCGTTCTGGAAGAGCTTGAGAGAGCGGAGAGTGAAAGAGACATTACAGATATTCGTCAGGAGCTTATCGAAACCGGATACTTAAGAAAAAAGAAAAGCTCAAAGCCGGAGCGTATTAAAAAACAGGCGCCTATGCGCTTTGTATCTGATGACGGATTTGAGATACTGGTCGGAAGAAGCAATGCCCAGAATGACGAGCTTACAACGAAACTTGCAAGACGGACTGACATGTGGCTCCACACGCAGAAGGTTCACGGCAGCCACGTTATAATAACTTGCGAGGGACTTGAAGTGCCGGAGAGGACTCTGATGCATGCTGCATCTCTGGCAGTTTACTACTCTCAGGGCCGTGAGGGCGGCAAAACTCCGGTAGACTATACCATGGTGAGATTTGTAAGAAAGCCTTCCGGCTCAATGCCGGGAAAGGTAATATACACGGATTATAAAACTATTATAGCTGAAGCTGACGAAGATCTTGCAGAGAGATTAAAGAAGTAACGGCACTAAAATGGAGTGAACTTTGATTGAAATTCGATAAAAAAGCCTTTAAAATGATTTTGTACCTTGCACTTCTGGTAATCCTTTTTGCATGGTTAATCACCAATGCCGGAATGGTACTACAATTTATCAAAACCGTTTTTACTATTCTCAGACCTCTGTTTCTGGGGCTTGTAATAGCGTTTTTAATGAATATTATCGTTCGCCCGCTGGAAAGACTATGGATGAAGCTCCAGCCTAAAAAGAGAGGCAAAGGACTTCATGCAAAGCTCATGCGCCCTATCAGCATAGTTTTCAGCCTGCTGATAATTTTCGGCGTTATATTTGCCGTGTTCTTTATCGTTGTGCCTGAAATTTCAAGAACCGTAATGTCTTTCGTAGACAAGGTTCCTGTTTATGCAGAGAAAATTGAAAAGCATTGGAATGAAATTTCCGCTTTCCTTGCCGCCCATGCGGTTAATTTACCGGAAATCGACATTAACCCTGACGAGATAGTAAGAAAGCTTACAAACTTTGCAGCCCAGTGGGGACAGAAGTTCTTAAGCTCCACTATCGGCTTTACTACTAACCTTGTTTCCACAATCGCCCAGTTCTTTATTGCCATAGTTTTCTCGGTTTATATTCTGGGTCAGAAGGAAAACTTCGGTCAGTGGTCTAAAAAGTTTCTTGCTGCAATGTTCAGCCCCCGCGGCGCAAACTCAGTTTATTCATTCTGCGCTCTGGTAAATAAGAGCTTTACAAGCTTTGTTACAGGACAGTGCACGGAGGCAGTTATTCTCGGCTCTCTGTGTTTTGTAGGTATGCTGGTGCTGAAAATGCCATTTGCGCCGGTTATTTCGGTGCTTGTCGGCTTCATGTCTCTTATCCCTATATTCGGCGCATGGATAGCCACAATCGTGGGCGTACTGCTTATATCTCTGGACAGCCCTGTGATGGCTGTTTGGTTCGTTGTATTTATCCTTGTGCTCCAGCAGTTTGAGGGTAATCTGATTTACCCGAAAGTGGTTGGTAAATCCGTGGGACTGCCCCCTCTCTTTGTACTGTTGGCAGTAACAATCGGCGGCAGTGCCTTTGGTATTCTGGGTATGCTGGTAAGCGTGCCTACAATGTCCGTAATTTATATCCTTGTCACCACCGGTGTTGACCGGAGACTTAAGGAAAAGGGCATAAGAGAACACGATATATATTAAATAAAAAAATCCCGTTTCTTTAGCCGGAGATGGCTGAGGACAGGTGGTATGCAGAAAACGGTACGGCTCCAAGCGGAGCTGTACCGTTTTCGTTTTTATGCTGATTTCGCTGTTTTTCTTGTGCTTTTTCAAATATTTTGCATCGGGAGCCTGAATGATGCCGGCACTCATAAAGCAAATCTTGACAGGAACCCGCTTTTTGCGTTTTCACCGCTGGGACTTCTGTTTTGTAAATCATACGATGACAAACGCAGGAGACAATTCTTTGATGTCATTACATCCGTAGATTGATGCAAGAAAACCTCGTAGATCGATGTTTTAAAATTATGTGTTAAACTGCGTCTGTTCATGCTCAGCTATCGACTGCGTCAGCTTTTTGGCTCCACCAAAAGATTCCTTCAGCTTTTCTGCCAGAGTAGATTTTTCCGTACAACTTTCTCCGATAATCCCAATAACCATCTTATTTCCCCCTTTTATACAGTTTTAATTCGCCAGTATCCGGCAGCATTTCGAGCAAGTAGCTTTTCGGCTACCATATCCCGCCGAATTGTACAGAAATCGTCATAAAAATCAGCAATCATCAAGTTGACCTCCTTCTCTGTATATATTCGGTCAAACTCAAAACTTTCTGCAATAACCTCTAAAACAATTCGTTCTTTTTTTATCTGAGATGGAATTGATTTTAGTTTCCCGTATATGAAAAATGTATCAATTACCTTTTGACGGTATTCTTCATCTCTTTGCTCTTGTATATCTGCATCATCCGATTTTTCTTCGAGAATTTCAAGGATGGAAGTTTCAAATATTTCTCTGTTCAGGCGGTACATCATATAGTATTGGCTTTTATATGAAGTAACAATATTTGCCTCTGTTAATTTTTTTAAGTGAAAAGATACAGTCGGAGGGGTGAGCCCGAGCCGTTCCGCCAGCCGCTCCACATACATATCTTCAATCATAAGTGATTTCAGAATTTGAAGTCTTGACTTATCTGAGAGACACTTAAAGAGACGAATGGCTTCTGTTTCGGTCATTTAATCTCCTCCCAACAGGTTAAAAATTCATCCCGGATTTCCTGAATAGTATCCAGCTTAATCATCTCGACAACCATATTCTCTGTATCATCATGTAACTTCGCCGCTTCGTAGGCAGCTTTCCAGCTTGCAGGGATTTGCTCTGTTTTTGCCCAGAAGAACTGCTTTATACTCTGTGAATTGCCGTTACCTACCTTCTGCGCCACAGTGAGGATTGTCTTAAAAATATCGTAGACATTGGCTTTGATCTTCTGAAAGTTTGCTTCATCTCTGCGGTCATCTTCTTGAAGATTTTTTTCCTGCTGCCTGCACAGCTGAATCTGATTGTCAAAGAACTGATTCATATGTTTGATTTTTTCATTCATTGCTTTATTACCTCAATGGCTCCTCGACCTACAAAGTCGTTGTGACAGGCAGCTTCATTTTGCCCGCCAAACATAGTATTAGCTCCCACTGCAATGTGAAAACTACCTCCCATTTTCTCATCCAACACAGAATATCCGCATAGACTTGTGACATTAGGGTTCATCCCTATACCTAATTCACAGACAATTCTGTTTTCTCTCGGCTGTTGTTCAAAATAGTGCATCAATTCCGCATTATTACTTACACACACCTCACCGTGTTTAATATCCAGTTTTACATTCTGATATTGTTTGCCATCCAGATAAAGTGTATCATAGAACACTGAGCCATTCGTTTGCTGTTCATTGGGGGCAATGTAAATCTCACCACATGGAAGGTCTCCGTCACCGGCATCGACATGCCAGACTCTATCAGTTAAATCAAAATTAAGGATGCAGTTCGTGCCTGTGTGAAGAGCCACTTGCTTGACCCCTTTTAGGGATTTTAATCTTACAGCGCAGGCTTTTTTGAGTTGTTCATAATCAATATCATATGCCTTCGTCATTCGCTCCATATATTCGTCAGGTTCTAAACACGATTCTATCGCATTTTCCCTTGTAGGAATACGAATTTGAGTAAATCGTTTGCACCCAATAAACTTATCAAAAATGTGAGACATATATTGACGATACAATAATACTTGTGACTCCGGGATCACATATCCAAGTTTAACTGGCTGATAGGTAAATACATCCAAGACAGCATCGAAACATGAAAATAGATTAAAATAACGTTCATCAAAGCAAGTATCTTTTGCTGAGCTGAAAATGTCACGATTTATGGTTCGTGACTGTTGTAAGAGGACTGGAGTAGCGCCAAGCGAAGCAACAGCAACCAAGAATTGATTTGCAATATCTTTATCTTTATCTTCACCCCAGAAATGAATAAGAATCATTTCTCCGGCAGAAACACCACTGGCTTTTACAATTTTGTTAATTGTTTCAGCGTTCATATTATCACTCCTTTCTATATGATTATACATATATCTTACCAAACTGTCAATTCTAATTAGATAAATATAAAATAAGTTTTGACTAAAATTATAAGACAGGCAGGTGCATATGCAATTCCCGCCTGTCTTGTGATATGGTTATTTTGATAAGTTAGATTTAAAGTGCTCAACACTATGACTTTTAAATATTACATTTGTATTCTGCTCAATTTGACAGTGTTTTCGTTTTACAGGAGATTCAGCCTAAACACAAATGTACGGACAAAAAGAAAAGCCGAGAAGAACCTTTTACAGTCCTTCTCGGCAATTTTCTTGTTCCGCTGCAATGCTCGTTGTCGTAATTTCAGTAAACTGTCCTCAGTACCCTGAGCATTATGAAGCGGGATTTTTTATTGTTTGAAATCAGCAGAAATGTCTGCGCTTTCCGTCGGCAGGGGGAACATAGCCAAACTGAATTTCCGGACGAATTTCTTTCAAGCGGGCGTGGATTTTGTCAACGTCCTCTTCTTCGTTAAAGATGAGGTTAGCAAATTCTTTGCCGTCATGGACAAGAATAAGTCTGTAATAGTAGTAAGCGGGGCTGTCGTCAGGCTGGCACTCGCTTATACGGGTAAAGGCTCTGTCTATGTACTCGTAAGGCACATAGTATTTCACGCCCAAGTCACGATAATAGAAAGCCAGTTTTCCGAGGCTGACGCGGCCTATTTTTTCAGCGGTGTTAAAGTCGGAGATGTGCTCCTCGTCACTGATTTTCTTTTTGTCTACACCTTTAAATTTTATTTTTCCGAATCCGAACAAAGATGCTTCCCTTCTTTCTTTTTATAAAAATCCATTTCATACCATTTTTCAGGAATTTTTTTGCCAATCACTACTGCCAGAATACCTGCAACGGTACCTACAATAAGTCCGCCCAGAACATCGGAGGGGAAGTGAACTACAAGATAGATGCGGGAGATACCCATCATAAACGCAAACAGCAGAGCAAGCCAGCTGGTTTTCTTGTTACAGAGAACAAAAAGAGGAACCATGGAGGCAAAAGCGGCTGTTGTATGACCGGAGGGGAAACTCATGTCACTCTCTGTATGGGCACCCATAATCTGCCACAGGGGATAGAAAAATCCCTGAGGGTCGGCATAAGGACGGGGCCTTGCAACAAGAGGCTTAACAGCCACGTTTGTTATAATCGCGCCAATAGCCAGACCGATCGCCATAGCAGTACCGAAACGGCGGGTAGGCTTAAAAAACATTAAAATCAGAGAGAGAATAATAAGGGCAATTCCTCCCTTGCCAAGGAGTGAAATAAACTCCATAACAGGGGTGAGAAATCCACCCATAGCTTCGTAAAGCTTGTGTACTGCGGCGGTGACACTCTGGTCAAAGCCGGCAAAAACAGTGTTCAGCCACATTGCGGCAGCTGTCAGTTCCATAAAACGCACCCTTTCATTTTTCTTATACTTAATAATAACATAGCTGTGATACTAAAGTCTACTATAAAAATTTCATGGCTGTCAAAAATAAATTTTGATTCTGAACTTAGCTCCTGTTGTGATTTTTTCATCCCGGTGGTATAATAATATGCTATATTTTGATTTTTGGAGATTGCGATGGAAAAATTTAAGCTGGTATCCGATTACAGGCCCACAGGCGACCAGCCTCAGGCCATTGACAATTTAGTTGCGGGATTAGAAAACGGCATAGATGAGCAGGTGCTTCTGGGCGTTACAGGTTCGGGTAAAACCTTCACTATGGCAAATGTCATTGCGCGTGTAAACAGGCCCACCCTTGTACTTGCCCATAATAAGACCCTTGCAGCCCAGCTTTGCAGCGAGTTTCGAGAGTTCTTCCCCGAAAATGCGGTTGAATATTTCGTGTCTTATTATGACTATTACCAGCCGGAAGCATACATTCCCCATACAGATACTTTTATAGAAAAAGACTGCTCAATAAACGACGAGATTGAGCGTCTGCGCCACAGCGCCACTTCTGCACTTTTTGAGCGCAACGACGTTATTGTGGTTGCCTCCGTCTCCTGTATCTACGGTCTGGGCGACCCTATCGACTATAAAAACATGGTTGTGTCTCTGCGCGTAGGACAGACCAGAGATCTGGACGAGCTTTTATTAAAGCTTATTGAAATACGCTACGAGAGAAACGATATAGCTTTTGAAAGAAATAAATTCCGTGTCCGCGGTGATGTGCTGGAAATTTTTCCTGCATATTCCAGTGACAAGGCATACAGAATTGAATTTTTCGGAGACGAGATAGAGCGTATCTGCGAGATTAACGCACTTACGGGAGCCGTAACACGTTATGTAAACCACGTCGCCATATATCCCGCCAGCCATTACGTTACCACCAAGGAAAAGCGTACAGCGGCGATAGAACGTATAAGAACTGAGCTTGACGAGCAGGTAAAAATGTTTGAGGAGCAGGGTAAGCTTATAGAAGCGCAGCGAATTAAACAGAGAACTGAATATGATATCGAAATGATGCAGGAGCTGGGCTACTGCACGGGAATTGAGAACTATTCCAGAGTCATTACAAACCGGCCTCCCGGCAGCCCTCCTATGACCCTGCTTGACTATTTCCCGGAAAATTTCCTGCTGTTTGTGGACGAGAGCCATGTTACTCTGCCTCAGCTTCGCGCAATGCAGCGGGGCGACAGAAGCCGCAAGGAGTCGCTTGTTGATTTCGGTTTCCGTCTGCCCTCAGCCTATGATAACAGACCGCTGACCTTCGATGAATTTGAAAACCGTATTTATCAGCGAGTCTTTGTTTCCGCAACTCCCGGAGATTACGAAAAGGAGAGAGCGGGACAGGTGGTTGAACAGATCATAAGACCCACCGGCCTCCTTGATCCTGAAATCTTTGTGCGGCCCGTTAAGGGACAGATTGATGACCTTATAGGTGAGATAAACGAGAAAATAAGCAAGGGACAGAGAACTCTTGTTACAACCCTTACCAAGAAAATGGCTGAGGATCTGGCTGAATACTTCGGCAATGCAGGCATAAAATGCAGATATATGCACCATGACGTGGGAACTATTGAGCGTATGGAAATTATACGAGATCTGCGGCTTGGTGAATTTGATGTTCTGGTTGGAATTAACCTGCTGCGTGAAGGTCTGGATATTCCGGAAATCGGACTGGTTGCCATTCTGGATGCGGATAAGGAAGGCTTCCTCAGAAGCGAGACAAGCCTTATTCAGACCGTCGGCAGAGCGGCAAGAAATGCGGACAGCTACGTTATAATGTACGCCGATACCATTACACCCTCAATGCGGGCATGTATTGACGAAACCGAGCGCAGACGCAAAATACAGATTGCATATAATAAAGCCCACGGCATTGTGCCTAAGACTATTAAAAAGAGTGTCCGTGAGCTTATAGAAATTTCCTCCGACAGCGCCGAAGCAATTACAAAGGCCAACGGAGTCAAGATGACCGACAGAGAGCGCCGTGAGCTTATAGCAGAGCTTGAGGGCAAGATGAAGAAAGCGGCTGAAATGCTTGAATATGAGATTGCTGCTCAGCTCAGAGATGAAATAATCAGGCTCAAAGGGGAGAAATGAGGATTATAATATGAAACTAATGATACTTGACGGCAACAGCATAGTTAATCGTGCTTTCTATGGCATCAGAGCCTTGAATGCACCGGACGGTACCCCCACAAATGCAGTATACGGCTTTATGACCATTATGCAGAGAATTTATGAGGACGTGAAGCCGGATGCAATGTGCGTAAGCTTTGACCTTAAAGCACCTACTTTCCGCCACAAGGCTTTTGACAGCTATAAGGCACAGAGAAAGGGGATGCCTGAGGAACTGGCGGTACAGATGCCCATATTAAAGGAAATGCTGGATAAAATGGGCATCCGACGCTATGAGCTTGAGGGCTATGAGGCTGACGATATTCTGGGCACAGTGGGCAGAATATGCGAAAACAAAAACTGGGAGTGCGTAATAGTTACGGGAGATAAGGACAGCTTGCAGCTGGTTTCTCCCACTACTACTGTCTGCAACGTAAAGACCAGAGGCGGCAGCACCGAAACAATAATGTACACTCCTGAGCGTTTCAGAGAGGAATACGGCTTTGAGCCTGAACTTATGGTAGACCTTAAAGCACTTATGGGTGATACCTCGGATAATATTCCCGGCGTTCCCGGTGTAGGCGAAAAGACTGCCATGGGGCTGGTGCAGAAATTCGGTAAGCTTGATAATATTTACGCCTCTATCGAAAGCCCCGATATAAAGGCCGGTGTCCGCAAAAAGCTTACTGAGGGCGAGCAGAGCGCCAAGGACTCCTACTGGCTTGCAACCATAGTCCGAGATGCACCTCTGACTTTTGAGCCGGAAGATAATATCTGGAATAAAGACTTTACTCCCGAGCTTTTCGGTTTTCTGAAAAAGCTTGGCTTTAATAAATTCATTGATAAATGGGGAGTTTCCGAAAGCGGCGAGGAAAAGAAAGAACGCCTCGAACTGCCCCATATGGAAACCATTGAAATCAGCAGCGAAGATGAGCTTAAAAAGCTTGAAAACAGCCTTACAGGGCTTGAATATGCTGCGGTTGCTCTCATAGACGGTCTTGATAAAATCGAAGTCTGCGACGGAGAAAAGGTTTATTCCGCTGCATGGACGGGACTGGGGGAGAGCTACAACGAATTTCTGAAAGTGCTTTTCAGCGATAAGGTGAAAAAGGTTTCCCACGGCGTAAAAGACCAGATGGGACAGCTTTTAAAAGAGGGCCTGTCTCTTGAAGGATATATTTTCGATATAGAGCTTGCCGCCTATCTTCTGGATGCAACCGGTTCTGACTACTCTCCGGAAAGATTGACTCAGGGCATGTTTGACACTGAGTATCACGGCACTGAGGCCATGTACCTGCTTTATAAGCCTATGAACGAAAAGCTTAAAGAGCTTGGCATGGAGCAGCTCTATTATGAAATCGAGCTTCCCCTGTGCGAGGTTCTTGCCAATATGGAGAAGGACGGCGTTTATGTAGACAGAAATGCTCTCTACGAATTCGGTGAGGGTCTTAACGCTGACATTCTGGAAAGTCAGGCAGAGGTTTACAGACTGGCAGGACATGAATTTAATATAAATTCTCCCAAACAGCTTGGAACCGTGCTTTTCGATGAGCTTATGCTGCCCTACGGAAAGCGTACCAAGACCGGCTGGAAAACCGGTGCAGACATTCTGGAAAAGCTTAAAGACAAGCACCCCATTATAAATAATGTGCTGGAATACAGAGAGCTTACAAAGCTTAAATCCACCTATGCAGACGGACTTTTGAAGGTTATTTCGCCTGACGGCAGAATACACACCAGCTTCCAGATGACCGTTACTGCTACCGGAAGACTGTCATCCACTGAGCCTAACCTTCAGAACATTCCTATCAGAAAAGCAAGGGGAGCACAGATAAGAAATATGTTTGTAGCTTCACCGGGAAAGGTTCTGGTAGATGCGGATTACAGTCAGATTGAGCTTAGACTGCTGGCTCATATTTCCGATGATGAGACTATGCGGGACGCATTTTTAAGCGGCGAGGATTTCCATTCTGTTACCGCTTCCAATGTTTTCGGAGTGCCCCTTTCAGAGGTTACACCGCTGCTCAGAAGCCGTGCAAAGGCTGTTAATTTCGGTATAGTTTACGGCATTTCCGCCTTTTCTCTGTCTCAGGATATAGGCGTGTGGCCCAATGAGGCTCAGGCTTATATGGACGCTTATATGGCAAAATATCACGGTGTCAGAGACTATATGCAGAATATAGTGGAAAAGGCAAAAGATGATGGATATGTAAGCACCATTTTCGGCAGACGCAGAGATCTGCCCGAGCTTAAAAGTTCCAACTACAATGTGCGCTCATTCGGTGAGCGGGTGGCTCTTAACGCGCCTATTCAGGGTACAGCCGCCGATATAATAAAGCTTGCTATGGTAAACGTGTTTAAGCGTCTGAACGATGAAAAGCTGGATGCCAGACTTATTCTTCAAATCCACGACGAACTTATCGTAGAGTGCAGCGGAGACGAGGCGGAGAAGGTCAGCGCAATTTTAAAGGAAGAAATGGAGAACGCAGTTAAGCTGTCAGTACCTCTTATTTCCGATGTAAACGTTGGCAGAAGCTGGGCGGAGGCGCACTGAGTTGGAATATAAAATCGTAAGCGCCGAGGAAAAGCATCTATCTCAGCTGGAAGAACTGGAAAAGCAGTGCTTTTCCGTTCCGTGGACAAAGGAACAGATTAAAAGCCAGCTTAGGGATAAAAACCACGAGTTTATAGTGGCGGAGAGTAATGAGGGCGAGGTTCTGGGCTATGTGGGCCTTATCTATGTTCTGGATGAGGGGGACATTTCAAATGTAGCCGTTAAGCCCCAATACCGCCGTGAGCATCTGGGCACAGCCCTTATCAGCGAGCTTATGAAAATAGCTGAGAATTTGGGAATTGTGTCAATCAGCCTTGAAGTTCGTGAAACCAATATTCCGGCGCAGAAGCTCTATTCAAACTTCGGGTTTGAGCCTGTGGGGCTAAGAAAAAATTACTATGATTTTCCTAAGGAAAATGCTATAATAATGACAAAAATTATGAAATGAGGCATAAAAGCTTTGAAAATACTTGCATTTGAGTCCACCTGCGACGAAACTGCCGCCGCAATAGTTGAGGACGGACGTAAAATTCTTACCGACCAGATCTGCTCTCAGGCTGAGCTTCACGCCGTATACGGCGGAGTTGTGCCGGAGATAGCTTCAAGATGCCACGTGGAGTCAATCTCCATTCTGGCTCAGAAAGCCATTGATGCGGCGGGCATTAAAAGAGAAGATATAGACGCGATTGCCGTTTCCTACGCCCCCGGCCTTATAGGCGCTGTGCTGGTTGGCGTTAACTTTGCTAAATCAGCAGCTCTTGCACTTAATGTTCCTCTTATCCCTGTTCATCACATAAGAGGCCATATAGCTGCAAACTATCTTGCATATCCCGAACTTGAACCTCCTTTCCTCTGCCTTGCAATTTCCGGCGGCAACACTCTGCTTGTTGACGTGAGAGACTACACAGACATGAAGATTTTAGGCGCAACAAGAGACGATGCAGCAGGCGAGTGCTTTGATAAGACTGCCCGCGTTCTTGGACTGCCTTACCCCGGCGGCAAGCCTATTGATATGCTGGCTCAGGGCGGAGACGACAAAAAGTACTCTTTCCCCATTGCCCATGTAGAGGGAAGCCCTTATGACATGAGCTTCTCCGGTCTTAAAACCGCTGTAATTAACCTTGTACATAATGCTGAGCAGAAGGGCGAGGAGATTGACAGAGCCGCCCTTGCAGCTTCCTTTACGAAAGCTGTCAGTGACAGCCTTGTACCCAGAGCCATGCAGGCTGCAAAGGAACTGGGATACAAGAAGGTTGTTGTTGCAGGCGGCGTTGCCGCAAACTCCCGCATAAGAGCTGATTTTAAGGCGGCATGTGATAAAAACGGCTATGAGCTGTTTGTACCTCCTCTCAAGCTCTGCGGAGACAACGGCGCAATGATTGCCTCTCAGGGCTATTACGAGTATCTTGCAGGCACCAGAGCCGGAAGCGACCTGAATGCCTACGCAACCATGGATTTATAATAAAAGACAAAGGAATGATAAAATGGGAGTCCATGACGGGCACAGAGAAAGACTGAAAGAAAGTTTCCTTGAATACGGCCTTGATAGTTTTAACGACATCAATGCACTGGAACTTCTTCTGTTCTATGCCGTTCCGAGACGGGATACAAATCCAATAGCTCACGCACTGATTGACCGTTTTGAAACTCTCGGCGGCGTATTCAGAGCAAGTGAGGAAGAACTTCTTGAAGTGCCCGGAGTAGGGAAGTCTGTCGCAACTCTCATTTTGCTCGTCCCTGAAATAATGAAAAAGAGCTGTGTATCTGACACCAAAACTATAATTCAGATAAATAATTCCGACGATGCGGGAAAATACCTGATGCCGAGATACATGAATGAGCAGGATGAAGTGGCATATATGCTCTGTCTTGATACCCAGAAGAGAATAATCAAATGCGTTGAGATAGGCAGAGGTATAGTGAACTCCGTAGATATTAACACAAGGCTTATCGTTGAAGCGGCTGTAAAATGCAAGGCAAGCTCTGTTATTATCTCTCATAACCACCCTGACGGCGTCGCGCTGCCCTCAACCGAGGACAATAGCTCCACTGCAATGATTGCAAAATCACTGGCTCTTGTAGGCATAAATCTTGCCGATCACATTATCGTTGCAGGGGATGATTATATCTCTTTTGCCGATTCCGGCTTTATGAGAATGATTAAAATATAATAACTTGTATTATGTAAACTTAAAAATGGGGCAAGATTGCAATTAGCATCAATTTTGCCCTGATTTTTAATACTTCAAAATTCAACAAAAACCCAGTATTTTCAATGGCTGACAGCTGTTGATAACCCTGTTGATAATGTTGATAACTCACTGGATAATAATTTTGAACAAGCAATTATGTAACGCATGTAATGAAAACAGTCGAAAATAAATGCTTTTTAAAAGTTGCGAAAAACGTAAAAACAGACGGAAATTCACGACTTATTCAAAACTTTAAAAGATTAAAGAACTTAATTGTGAATTTTAATTATACTATTCGTAATTTAACGTAATTCGTCTTGACTTAAACTTTTATATGTGTTACTATATAAAAGTTGATTTCAGAATAACTGTAATCAATTCGCTGGTATAGCTCAGTCGGTAGAGCACTTCACTCGTAATGAAGGGGTCGTGTGTTCAAGTCACATTACCAGCTCCACGCCGCCGCGGTTGACGTATGAGCCCTCGGTGGCGTCTTTTTATGCGCAGAAATAGACATAAAATTTAACGAAATAAAGTAAAACTTGTAGATATTACATAAATAATAATTTAATTTCCCAAAGTGCCTTGACAGGCTGGGGAATGAATGTTAGTATACAGAAAAATTGAATCGCTTAGATAGAGGCGCGGTTTTCAAGAGTAAGCTTTCATAAAGTCATGCAACTGTGAATGCTGAAAGGGGCGACCGCCGAAGCGTCGGAACAGTGCGTGATTTTCCGCCGCTGGTTCGTCAGATAATATCTGCCGGACTGTCACATAAGTTTTTGTGAAGCGCTATCGATGATTACCGGATTATACCGATTTTCCATGGACCGCTTACAAAAGCGGTTCATTTTTTTTATTATCCTGCCGACAGGGAGAAAGTGTCGGAGGACGGTATGTCCGAAAGGAAGAAAAATGAAGAGAACATTATCAGTTATTCTGGCCCTTGTTTTAATGCTTGCGCTTACAGCATGCGGCGGAAACAGCGATGCACCTGCTGCCGGTGCAACAGGCGTTGAAGACGGCGTTTTGACCGTTGCAATGGAATGTGTTTACGCTCCTTACAACTGGACTCAGACCGATGATTCCAACGGTGCAGTTCCTATTTCCAATAACCCCGGCGCTTACGCAAACGGCTACGATATTATGATGGCAAAGAAGATCTGCGAAGCTAACGGCTGGGAGCTTGAGATTGTTCAGTCCGACTGGGACAGCCTTGTTCCCGGTATCCAGACCGGTCTTTTCGATGCAGTTATTGCAGGCCAGTCCATGACCGCACAGCGTTCCGAGCAGGTTGATTTTGCAGGCCCTTACTTCTACGCTACTATGGTCTGCCTCACCAAGGCTGACAGCCCCTTTGCTTCTGCAAAGAGCATTTCCGACCTTGCAGGCGGCAAGTGCACTGCTCAGATTTCCACTATCTGGTACGACCAGTGCCTGCCCCAGATTGAGGGCGCAATCAAGCAGAGCGCCGCTGAAACCGCTCCTGCAATGCTTATGAACCTTGAAACCGGCATGGTTGACTTTGTCTGCACCGATATGCCCACCGCACAGGGCGCTGTAAAGGCTTACCCCGACATGGTTATCCTTGACTTCTCCGGCACTGAGGGTGATTTCCAGTTCAGCGAACAGGAGAGAGCAGAAAACGTTAATATCGGTATTTCTGTGAGAAAGGGCAATACCGAACTTAAGAACGCCATCGATTCCGTCCTCTCCACCATGACCGCAGATGACTTCAATAACCTTATGGCTGAGGCTGTTTCTGTTCAGCCCAAGCAGGCTTAAGCTAATAAAAGAAGGGAGTTTCCCCGGTGAATGTTTTTTCACAGTTAATCAGTGATATAGGAAACCTTTTGCAGACCTACGGCCCCCAGTACCTTCGCGGTATAGGCTCCACTCTGGGTCTTGCACTGTCAGCCACTTTAATAGGCTGCGTTATAGGCTTCATCTGCGGAATTTTAAATACCATTCCTTATTCAAAGAACGACTCCGGCGTTAAGAAATTCTTCCTTAAGCTTATAAGAGTGATAGTGAGAATTTACGTTGAAGTTTTCAGAGGCACTCCTATGATGCTTCAGGCAGTGTTCATATACTTCGGCCTGCCTTATTTCTCCGGCGGCACCATGCGCTTTGACAGCATCTGGGCGGCAGCACTTCTGGTTGTCTCCGTTAACACCGGCGCATATATGGCAGAATCTGTCCGCGGCGGCATTATTTCCGTTGACCCCGGCCAGACCGAGGGCGCAAAGGCCATAGGAATGACCCATTTCCAGACTATGGTAAATGTGGTGTTCCCTCAGGCGCTGAGAAACATTATGCCTCAGATCGGCAATAACTTCATAATCAATATTAAAGATACTTCCGTAATGTTCATTATCGGCTTTACTGAATTCTTTGCAGTACATAAGGCAGCAGTGGGTGCAACTTATCTGTATTTCCCCTCTGCCACAATAGAGATGATCGGCTACCTTACAATGACTCTGATTGCATCCTTTATTCTCCGCTGGCTTGAAAAGAAGCTTGACGGCGACAACAGCTATGAGCTTGCAGCCGATGACCAGCTGGTAATGGCTGCCGGAACCTACAATCACCCCGGTACTCCCTTCAAGGAGCAGAACAGGGAATTTGACGAAAAGAGAGGTCGCTGAAATGGAAGAAAATATTTTAGAAGTAAAGCACCTTTCCAAGGCTTTCGGACAGCATGAGGTTTTAAAGGACATTGACTTCTCCGTAGAAAAGGGAGACGTTATCAGTATAATCGGCGCATCCGGTTCCGGTAAATCCACCCTTCTGCGCTGCATAAATCTCCTCGAAACCGCTGATTCCGGCGAAATTCTCTACCACGGTGAAAACGTTCTGGACAGAAAGGTGAAGGCACCTGCTTACAGAGCAAAGGTGGGAATGGTTTTCCAGTCCTTTAACCTCTTTAATAATATGACTGTTCTGGATAACTGCATTGTAGGTCAGGTTAAGGTCTTGAAGAAAAACAAGGAAGAGGCCAAGCGTGAAGCCATGAAGTTCCTCGAAAAAGTAGGCATGGCACCTTACATAAACGCAAAACCCAGACAGCTCTCCGGCGGACAGAAGCAGAGAGTTGCAATCGCAAGAGCAATGGCAATGAACCCTGAGGTTCTGCTTTTCGATGAGCCTACCTCTGCACTTGACCCTGAAATGGTGGGCGAGGTGCTGAATGTTATGCGCTCCCTTGCTGCAAGCGGTATGACTATGCTGGTTGTTACCCACGAGATGGAATTTGCAAGAGACGTAAGCAATAAAGTGGTTTACATGTATAACGGCGTAATCTGCGAGCAGGGCAGCCCTGAAGAAATTTTCGGCGCACCCCGGAAGCAGGAGACCCGTGACTTTCTTGCAAGATTCAGAAACAACTGAATTATGTTTAATAGAAGACCCTGCGGCATAAATTTCTCACAAGAAATTAAGACCGCAGGGTTTTTGCTTTGTTAGCCGTTTCACTAATAAGTGTTTTGTCAATCTTTGCGTCAAATTTAAACAAAGCGTTCAATTTGCAATGAAGAAAAAAGCGGAATTGACATTTTTTAGTGGAAATCCTCTTTGCTCTTATGTGAGTAGTGTGATATAATACAAAACAGAACAGAGGGGGGTTGAATATGGCTACTTCAACTAAAGAAGCATTGGGTCATGCTCTTAAACAGATGATGACTGTAAAACCTATCAACAAAATCACTGTTAAAGATCTGGTAGGTATATGCAATGTAAACAGGCAGACTTTCTATTACCACTTTGATGATGTATATGATTTGCTGGAGTGGGTTTTTGAAGAGGATGCCAACAGAGTTTTACCTAAGGAAGTCAAGCTTTCCACATGGCGTGAAGATGTACAGGCGTTTTTTGATTATCTTCAGGAGAACAAAGCGTTTGCGCTTAACATCTATAATTCAAACAGCAGAAACGGTATGCTGAAATTTCTGAATGAAAGAATTGAAGGATGTATATGCAGTTTTTCTGCCATTGTTTCCGACGGACGCAATATTGACAGAAAAGACTTTGAGTTTATAGTGGCGCTTTATTCTAACGCTATTGTAGGTCTCATTGCTCAGTGGCTGGATCTTGGTATGCCCGCTCCGGACGAAGAGACTAAAGACCGCTTTATGAGAGTCCTTGAAAGCAGCATAGAGAATATTCTGATGCGCTTCCAGCTTAATAAATAATCTGTATTTTAAAGCAGACAGCTAAAATCGGCTGTCTGCTTTTTAGCATGTATTTATAATGTAGCTTGCTGTTGAAAATTGGTGAGAATGAGAGTATAATAAACTGATTATAATAGCCGGAGGATTAGCTATGGCAGAGTTTAAGACAAACGTTATGCGTATTTTGGAACAGAAAAAAATCAAATATACACCCCATGAGTACGCCCATGGCGATGAAGCGGTGGACGGTGTTACGGTTGCGGAAATATGCGGACAGAATCCGGCGCAGGTTTTTAAAACTCTGGTGGCACAGGGAGCAAGCAAGAAAGTCTATGTTTTCGTTATCCCTGTTGCAATGAAGCTGGAGCTTAAGGCGGCGGCCAAAGCTGTGGGCGAAAAGTCCATTGCTATGGTACATGTTAATGAAATAAATGCACTTACCGGATATATTCGCGGCGGGTGCTCTCCAATAGGAATGAAGAAAAGGTATACAACCACCTACCATGACAGCATAACAGAACAGGAAACTGTTATGGTGAGTGCCGGAAAAATTGGGTATCAGGTTGAACTTTCCCCCGATGATCTTATTAAACTTACCGGAGGAAAAACAGCCAATATAGCTTCGGAGGAATAAAAGCTTATATATGCAAAACAGCATTTCGATAAAAGGTGCAAGAGAAAATAACCTTAAAAATATTGATCTGGAATTTCCCAGGGATAAGCTGGTAGTGTTTACCGGCCTTTCCGGCAGCGGCAAATCCAGCCTGGCCTTCGACACTATTTATGCAGAAGGACAGCGCAGATATGTAGAGAGCCTCAGCTCCTACGCCAGAATGTTTCTGGGACAGATGGATAAACCGGATGTGGACTATATAGAGGGTCTTTCTCCTGCAATATCCATTGACCAGAAAACAACTTCAAAAAACCCCCGTTCCACAATAGGAACAGTTACGGAAATTTATGACTACCTCAGACTTCTCTGGGCCAGAGTGGGCGTACCTCACTGTCCAAAGTGCGGAAAAGAGATTAAGCAGCAGAGTATAGACCAGATAGTTGACAGAATTATGGAGCTGCCCGAAAAAACCAGAATTCAGATTCTGGCGCCGGTTGTAAGAGGCCGCAAGGGCGAGCATGTAAAGGTATTTGAAGACGCTAAGAAATCCGGCTATGTGAGAGTTAAGGCCGACGGTATTGTGTACGATCTTTCCGAGGAAATAAAGCTTGAAAAGAACAAGAAGCACAATATTGAAATTGTGGTGGACAGACTTGTAATTAAGCCCGACATTGAGCGCAGACTTACCGACTCTGCCGAAACCGCTCTGGCGCTTTCCGGAGGCATACTGTATGTTGACCTTGTTTCCGAGGATAAGCAGCTTGTTTTTTCACAGAACTACGCCTGCGACGACTGCGGAATTTCCATAGAAGAGCTGACCCCCAGACTCTTTTCTTTCAACAGCCCTCAGGGCGCATGTCCCACCTGTACAGGTCTCGGTATGCAGATGCGTGTTGACCCTGAGCTTATTATCCCCAATCCTGAGCTGAGCATAATGGACGGCGCTATAAGCGCATCCGGCTGGAGCAATGTGAGGGGAGACACCATTTCAAAAATGTATTTCGATGCCCTTGCAAAGAAATACAACTTTAAGCTGACAGACCCTGTGAAAAATCTCTCTAAAGAGGCCGTTGATGCCATCCTTTATGGTACAAAGGGTGAGCCTTTACAGCTCAAATATGAGAAAAACGAAGGCTACGGCGTTATTAAGAGAGAGTTTGAGGGTATAGTCAATAATCTTGAACGCCGTTATAAAGAGACTCAGAGCCCTGCAATGAGGGCGGAAATTGAAGACTGCATGTCCAAAATCCCCTGCCATGACTGCGGAGGAAAGAGACTTAAAAAGTCTGCTTTGGCGGTTACTGTGGGCGGCATGAATATTGCCAAGTTTACGGAGCTTTCCGTTACGAAGGCAATAGAATTTATGGATAATCTTGAGCTCAGCGAAAAAGACATGATAATCGCAGAGCGTATTATAAAGGAAATTAAGTCCAGACTCAGCTTCCTGCAAAGCGTAGGACTCGGATACCTTACCCTTTCCAGAAGCGCGGCTACTCTCTCCGGCGGTGAGAGCCAGAGAATCCGTCTTGCAACTCAGATAGGTTCAAGCCTTATGGGTGTTCTGTATATTCTGGATGAGCCCAGCATAGGCCTGCACCAGAGGGACAATGCAAGACTTATTGAAACCCTGAAACGGCTCCGCGACTTAGGCAACACCCTTGTAGTGGTAGAGCATGACGAGGACACCATAAGAGCCGCAGACTTTGTGGTGGATATTGGCCCGGGAGCGGGCGTAAAAGGCGGAGAGCTTGTGTGCGCAGGCAGTGTTGAGGATATATGTAACTGCGAAGAATCAATTACAGGCCAGTACCTCAGCGGAAAGAAGAAAATCCCGGTGCCTGAAAAGCGCCGCGAGGGCAACGGAAAGCGCCTTCTTATTAAGAATGCTCAGGAAAACAACCTTAAGGGTATAGACGTTGAAATCCCTCTTGGCAAGCTTGTGTGCGTTACCGGCGTTTCCGGCAGCGGTAAATCTTCCCTTATAAATGAGATACTTTATAAGACACTTGCTGCTGAAAAGAACAGAGTGAAGGTACGACCGGGAAAATCTGACGGTATTGAGGGTCTTGAGAATATAGACAAGGTTATATGCCTTGACCAGAGCCCTATCGGCAGAACTCCCCGTTCAAACCCCGCCACCTATACAGGCGTTTTCAATGATATAAGAGAGCTTTTTGCCTCTACTAAGGATGCAAAGCTCCGAGGCTATAATCAGGGCAGATTTTCCTTTAACGTCCGGGGCGGACGCTGCGAAGCCTGCTCAGGTGACGGCCTTGTGAAGATAGAAATGCACTTTCTCCCTGATGTTTACGTCCCGTGTGACGTGTGCGGCGGAAAGCGCTATAACAGAGAAACTTTGCAGGTTAAGTACAAGGGCAAAAATATTGCCGAGGTACTGGAAATGACAGTGGAAGAGGCTTGCTCTTTCTTTGCAAATCAGCCTAAAATAATAAAGAAACTGCAAACTCTTTATGATGTGGGTCTTGGATATGTGCGTCTGGGCCAGTCAAGCACCACTCTTTCCGGCGGCGAAGCACAGAGAGTGAAGCTTGCAACCGAGCTTTCAAAGCGCAGTACCGGAAACACGGTGTATGTTCTGGATGAGCCGACTACCGGGCTTCATGTGGCAGACGTACACAGACTCATAGATATATTAAACCGCTTTGTCGATGCCGGAAATACGGTGGTAGTTATAGAGCATAATCTGGACGTTATAAAAGTAGCGGACCATATTATCGACCTCGGACCGGAAGGCGGAGACGAAGGTGGAGAGCTGGTGTTTGCCGGCACTCCCGAGGACTGCACCAAGTGCGAAAGAAGCTACACGGGCCAGTTCTTAAAACCCCTGCTGTAAAGAAAATGATGTGAAACGGAGAAAACAGGAATGGAACAGGAAATTGAATTTATTGAATTGACGGGTACTGTGGACTCTGTTATCTATAAGAACGAGGAGAACGGTTATACCGTTCTCCGTCTTTGTGACGAAAACGGCCAGCTTCAGACGGTGGTTGGATATTTCCCTTACATAAGCCCCGGCGAGAGCATGATTGTAAGCGGAAACTGGAAAACTCACAGTGTCCACGGACGGCAGTTTTCGGCGGAATTTGCCCAGCGCCTTATGCCTACCGGCAAAAAGGCAATATATGAATATCTGGCAGGCGGCTCTATTAAGGGCGTCGGCCCTGCAACTGCGGCTATGATTGTTGACCGCTTCGGGGACAGAAGTCTTGATGTTCTTGAAAGCTCTCCGGAGGAGCTTTGCAAAATAAAGGGCATAAGCCTGCAAAAGGCAAAGCAGATGTCAAAGAGCTTTAACCAGCAGGCAGGTGTAAGACGGCTTATGGAATTTATCTGCTCCTTCGCCCTGAGACCTGTCCTTGCAATGCGCATGTATAAATATTACGGCAGCGGAGCTATTGATGTGCTGCGGGCAAACCCTTATATAATTTCCGCCGCTCACATAGGCGGCAGCTTTGCGGAGGCTGACAAGCTGGCTCTTGAAATGGGCTTTGACAGTTTCAGCCCCAGCAGAATTGATGCGGCGGTACTGTTTGAATTAAAGTATAATACCGGAAACGGACACTGCTTTATACCGAGAGAAAAGCTTGCCGCAGCAACAGCCCAGCTTATAGGCGTGGATGATGAAACCGCTTATGAGAGCATCGACAGATTGGTTGCATCGGGACAGCTTGTCATGGAAGAAATAGGCGGCTGCAATGCCTGCTATCTGCCTGAACTTTATGAGGCGGAAAAGGATGCAGCGGAGCGCATTTCACATATGTGCATGAATAAAATGACAGAAAATGTGGATGTGGACAGGCTTATTTCAGACCTTGAAGAGCGGCAGCATATACACTATGCCGAAAGGCAGAAAGAAACTCTGCGTCTGGCGCTTGAAAATCAGATTGTAGTAATAACCGGCGGCCCGGGTACAGGTAAAACAACGGCTATTCGGGCAATTATTGAGATGTTCGGCAGGCTGAAAATTAAAACTCTCCTTGCCGCCCCTACCGGAAGAGCTGCAAAACGCATGAGCGAGCTTTCCGGAAAAGATGCCTCGACTGTACATAGAATGTTAGAAGCCAAATTTGATGAGGACGGGGAAAGACTGATCTTCACCAAAAATGAGGATGACCAGTTAGACTGCGGCGCGGTTATTCTGGACGAGTGTTCCATGGTGGACATTTCACTAATGGATGCGCTGTTAAAGGCCATGCCGGTGGATGCAAGACTTGTTATGGTGGGCGACGCTGACCAGCTCCCCTCGGTAGGCCCCGGAAAGGTTTTTTCCGCTGTAATCCGCAGCGGCGTTGTGCCGACTGTACGGCTGACCGAAATTTTCCGCCAGAATGAGGGAAGCAAAATAGTCCGCAATGCTCATATGATAAACAGGGGAGAGCATCCGGATCTGTCTGAAAATAAGGGAGACTTTTTCCGTCTTAGACGGCTTGAAGCAGGAAGTGCAGTGGATACAATTCTTGAACTTTGCACTCAGCGCCTTCCTTTAAAAATGCACATTCCCTCCGAAGATATTCAGGTTTTATCACCGGGCAGAAAAGGTGAGCTTGGAACAATAAACCTTAATAAGCGGCTTCAGGAAGTTTTAAATCCTCCTGCGAAGGAGAAAAAAGAAAAGCTCTTCGGTGATTTTGTTTTCCGCGAGGGAGACAGAATTATGCAGATTCGCAATAACTACGATATAATGTGGGAGAGCGAGGATGGCAGAGAGAGCGGCAGCGGTATTTTTAACGGCGATATAGGCGTTATAAAGGCCATAGATAAAGAAACCGAAACCATGAAGCTGGATTTTGACGGAAAGATTGCCACATACGGCTTTGAGCTTTTAACGGAGCTTGAACACGCATGGGCGATGACCGTACATAAATCTCAGGGCAGCGAGTACAGGGCTGTAATTCTTGCCTTAAACCCCGGCTCACAGCTGCTGATGACAAGGGGAGTTCTTTATACTGCCGTCACCAGAGCGAAAGAGCTTTTAATTCTGGTTGGCGATGACAGAACGGCATATCAGATGATAGATAACTACCGCGTCTCAAACCGCTATTCGGCACTGAGACTGAGGATTAAAAAACTCTGCGGTGCGGAATAATGAAATTATCGGATTACGTTCTGGAACTTTTATATCCCACCCGCTGCGCATTCTGCCATAAATTTACGCAGCACGGCGAAAAGGTCTGCGAAAAATGCCGCCGTGAACTGCCTGTGAGAAAAGACCCGGAGCTTAATATAAAGATTCCCCATATAAGCAGAACGGTTTGTCCCTTTTATTACGAAAACTATGTGAGAGACTCTCTTTTACGCTATAAATTTAACGGATTAAGGGGCTATGCGCAAATTTATGGTGAATTTCTTGCAAAATCTATTGACGAAACCGGAATTTCCTGCGATATTATTACTTGGGTACCTCTGAGTAAAAAGCGTTTTCGTCAGCGAGGGTACGATCAGGCAAGGCTGATTGCCGAAGATGTGGCTCTGCGCTTGGGTAAAGACTGCGTAAAGCTCATTGAAAAAACAGTAGATAACCCGGCTCAGTCCGGAACAGGTAACGCCGAAAAGCGTAAAGCAAATGTAAAAGGCGTTTACAGGGCTTTAAAGCCGGAAGTCATAAAAGGAAAGCGAATACTTATCATAGATGATATAATTACCACCGGAGCCACCATTTCGGAATGTGCCGGAATTCTTCGCAAATGCGGAGCAGTTGAAGTTCTTGCGGGAACTGTGGCAGGCGGAAAAAACTAAGGAAAGATTTTTTGAGGTGAACAGATATGCTCTTAGTTGAGAGAGATATAGCGGTTGATATGGGTACTGCCTCCACCATGCTTTTTGAGCAGGGTAAAGGCGTTGTCACAAGAGAACCCACCGTAGTGGCCGTGGATAAATTCAGCGGTAAGATTTTAAAGGTAGGTCAGGATGCTCAGAAGATGCTGGGCCGCACTCCTGCCAATATCGTAGACATACACCCTATCAGAAGCGGCGTTATCTCCGACTATGAGATAGCAGCTCAGATGCTCAGAGAGCTTGTAAGCAGAATTACTTCTTTCAGCTTCTTTAAACCCCGTATACTCTGCTGCGTTCCCAGCAGCATTACCGGTGTTGAGGAAAGAGCTGTGATTGACGCTGCAATCGAGGCAGGCGCAAGAAAGGTTTATCTCCTTGAAACTGCCGTTGCCACCGCTCTCGGCGCAGGCGTTGATATATCCAAGCCCGACGGACATATGATAATTGACATCGGCGGCGGTACAACTGATGTTGCCGTTGTTTCCGCAGGCGGCGTTGTTGAGTGCGAATCCGTTAAGGTGGCAGGCGTAAGCTTTGACGAGGCAATAGTTAAGTATATCCGCAATAAATATAATATGCTGGTGGGTCTCTCCGCCGCTGAGGAGCTTAAGAGAAATATAGGCTGCATTATTCAGCGCCCAGATATAGGCGTTGAGGAAATCAAGGGCAGAAACCTTGCAAACGGTCTGCCTAAGACAGTTGAGATTAGTGCAAACGAGCTGATTGAAGCTTTCGTTGAGCCTATGAACTATATTCTTGAGGCTATCCATACAGTGCTTGAGAAAACTCCTCCTCAGTTAATCGGAGATCTGGACAAAAACGGAATTATTATGTCCGGCGGCGGCAGCCTTATTTACGGCATCGACAGGTTGATTGAGCGCAGCACGGGAATCAGAACCGTTGTTGTAGATGACGCAGTTTCCTGCGCCGCCTACGGAGCGGGTAAGATGCTCAAGTACCTTGACGATATGCAGGACGGAATGATGAACTTTTACAGAAAAAGACAACTTAAAGCTTGAGAGGGGAATGATTATGGGCTTAAGTAAACTGTTTAAGAAGAAAGACGAAACTCCCCACTGCTCAGCGGTTATAGTTGCCGCAGGCAACTCAAAACGTATGGGCAGCGACAAGATTATGGCAAATTTAGGCGGTATGCCGGTGCTTGCCAGAACTCTTACGGCTTTCCAGAAGTCAAACCTTGTAGATGAAATCGTAGTGGTTACAAGGGGCGACAGGATTGAAGAAATAGCCGAGGCATGCAAAAAGTTCGAGCTCACAAAGGTTGCAAAGGTAGTTTGCGGCGGAGCCACCAGAATGGAATCTGCCCTTGCCGGTGTGTCTGAGATTAACCCCAAGGCAAAGCTTGTTGCAATCCATGACGGCGCAAGACCTCTTGTTACAGACCTTATAATTAAACGTACAGTATATGCAGCACAGGAATTCCTTTCTGCTGTTCCCGTTCTTAAAATTACCGATACTCTCAAAAAACTGGATGAAAACGGCATTGTTATTGATGCAGTTGACAGAGACAGCGTTGTGAGAGTGCAGACTCCTCAGGTTTTCAGCTCTGAGCTTATAAAAGGCGCCCTTACTAAGGCTGTCACAGATAATCTCCCCCTTACCGATGACTGCTCCGCAATGGAGATGATGGGCGTAAAAACTCATACCGTCACCGGCGACGAGGATAATATTAAGCTCACAACTCCCAGAGATTTCTTTATGGCAGAGGCTATACTGAGAAACAGGGGTGAGCTGAATTGAGAATAGGCCACGGATACGATGTTCATAAGCTGGTAGAGGACAGAAAGCTGATACTGGGTGGTATTGAAATTCCTTACGAAAAGGGACTTCTGGGCCACTCTGACGCAGATGTTCTTACCCATGCTCTTATGGATGCACTTCTCGGCGCAGCGGCTTTAGGTGACATCGGAAAGCTTTTCCCCGATAATGACCCTGCGTACAGCGGTGCCGACAGTATAGAACTGCTTAAAAAGGTATATGCAGTTGTGCGTGAAAACGGCTATGAGCTGTGCAATGCAGACTGCACCGTTATAGCACAGCGCCCCAAACTTTCTCCCTATATTTCCCAGATGAGGGAGAGAATTGCCGACGCTATGGGAGTAAGCCTTGGCGACATCAGCGTAAAAGCTACCACCGAGGAAAAAATGGGCTTTACCGGCGAGGGCAGAGGCATTGCCGCCCATGCAGTTGTGCTGATTGAAAAACTTAATAAATGACCTTAAAGAACTTACGGCATAGAATATAGTATGTCTGTGTCGTAAGCGGAAAGAAATTAAAACTCCGCAGGACATGGACGTTCTGCGGAGCTTTTTTATTTGAATAATTTAGCCATTTAGGGCTGATTGGAGCAATATATGAACCAGTATCTAATAATGTGCCGTTCCCTGACCTATGCACAGCGGGCGGAAAGAGTTTTGGCACGAAAGGGAATAAGTGCGGTAATTATAAAAGCACCTCAATGCCTGCTAACTAACGGCTGCGGATATGCAATAAGCCTGCACCGTGAATTAGACAGAGCGGTTTTAATTTTGAAAAACAACAAACTTCTTAGAGGGAAAATATATAAAAAGGAAGAAAACGGCGAGTATAAGGAGATTGTAGCATGATATATCTTGATAATGCTGCTACTACTCTGATAAAACCGCCAACTGTACCGGCGGCAGTAAGCAGAGCGATTAAGACCATGGCAAGCCCGGGGCGGGGTGCTCACCGACCTGCTATGGCGGCTGCAAATGAAGTCTTTAACTGCCGGGAAGAGGCGGCGGAACTTTTTAACGTTGAGGAGCCGGAGAGAGTTGTATTTACAATGAATGCCACTCATGCTCTCAATATCGCAATAAAGAGCATGGCTCATAAGGGAAGCAAAGTGCTCATATCCGGCTTTGAGCATAATTCAGTAGTGAGACCTCTTAAAGCAATAGGGGCGGATGTGATTGTAGGAGGCACTGAACTTTTTAATCCGGAGGGGCTTTTGAGAGATTTTGAAAGGAAAATTTCCGGCGCTGAGCTTGTGGTGTGTACCCATGTTTCAAATGCTTTCGGGTATATTCTGCCTATATATGAAGTGGCGGAGCTGTGCAGGGAAAATTCCGCTCCCCTTATAGTAGATGCGTCCCAGTCGGCGGGAATTCTGCCGGTAGACATGAAAAAGCTGGGCGCTGCCTTTATCGGTATGCCCGGCCATAAAGGCCTGCTCGGCCCTCAGGGGACGGGAATTCTTCTCTGCGGGGAGAAAGGCAGAACGCTTATGGAGGGCGGCTCCGGCTCTGACAGCATATCTGAATATATGCCGGAATATCTGCCGGACAGAATGGAGGCGGGCACTCATAATGTCTGCGGAATTGCAGGTCTGAGGGCGGGAATCAAGTTCGTAAAGGAAAAAGGCACTGAAAATATTTTAAAACACGAAAAAAATCTTCTCAGAATAATGAAGAAAAATCTTGCAGGAACAGATTATGAGCTGTTTTCCGGCGACGATGACTGCCAGTGCGGAGTAATTTCTGTAAGAAGCCCTAAAATGGATTGCGAGAGCCTTGCACAAGAGCTTTATAAGCGGGATATATGTGTAAGGAGCGGCCTGCATTGCGCCCCTCTTGCTCATAAAAGTGCAGGCACGATAGAAACGGGAACGGTTCGGTTCAGCTTTTCACCCTTCACTTCGCAGGAACAGATAGTCAAATGCTGCAAGGTTTTACGGGGAATTGTTTAAAAAGAATTAAAACATTATGCTAATGCATTGTTGCCTTTTCCAGAAAAATGTTTTATAATATGGTGATAAACGTATGCAGTCATAGTAAATCATGTACAAAGAAAAGTTTAACGAGGAATCATTATGGATGCAATCAGCAACGCGTTCAGGCGTGTTTTCAATTTAATACTCACCATAGGCGTGGCAGATGTAATAGATATTCTGATAGTCGCCTATCTAATATACAAGGCAATTCACTTTGTAAGAAAGACCAACTCCTACAACCTTGCAAAAGGTGTTGTAGTGCTGTTTGTCATCTTCCTTATGTCAGATATGCTTCATCTTACGATGATAAACTTTATCCTTCGTAAGGCGGTTGAACTGGGACTTATCGCGCTGCTGATTTTGTTCCAGCCGGAACTGCGCCGCCTGCTGGAGCGCATGGGAAGCCGGTTTACCTCTTCCCGCAAGGTGTCGGGCACAGCTTTTGAGACTGCCATTGCACAGACTGTCTTGGCATGTACCGAAATGTCTGCCTCCCGAACAGGCGCCCTTATGATATTTGAAAGGAACGTGAGCCTTGAAAATATTATGGGTACAGGCACCATAGTTAATGCCGACGTCACAGCCGAGCTTATTAAGAACCTGTTCTATAATAAAGCTCCTCTCCATGACGGCGCTGTTATAATGAGAGATGCAAGAATTGCCGCTGCCGGATGTGTCCTGCCCCTTACTCAGAGCACTAATCTGAGCAAAGAGCTGGGTATGCGCCACAGAGCAGGTATTGGCCTGAGCGAGCAGTCCGATGCGGTTGTTGTTATTGTGTCTGAGGAAACCGGCTCAATTTCCGTTGCCATTGAGGGTATGCTTAAACGCCACCTTACTGCTGCAATGCTGGATAAAATCCTGCATAAGGAGCTTATGGTAGACGAGACAGAGGAAACCGGAAACAGCTTTATGAATAACATCAAGAAACTTTTCAAGGGGTACAAGAATGAAGAAGAAAAGTCCAATGAAAAGAATATATGACAGTAAGACATTCTGGATTATAATTTCTCTCCTTGCCTCTATTGCCATATGGATTTACATTACAGACATTGACAAAGAGACGTGGAAGAATACTTTCTACGGAGTGCGCGTTGAGCTTGAAGGCGAGGATATACTCAGGGATTCCAAAAACCTTGTAATAACCGATCTGGACACAAACACCGTCACCGTAGAGCTTGAAGGCCCGAGAAGAATAGTGGGCAGCATGTCATCCTCCGACCTTGTGGCAAAAATCGATGTGAGCAAGCTTAATCAGGCGGCCTACACTTCTCAGCCTTATTATGTAGCGCTCCCGGACGGTATGGATAAGAATATTATAAAAACCATAAGACAGTCACCCAGTACGGTAAACTTTATGGTTTCAAAGCTGAGCAGCAAGACTGTTCAGGTGAGAGGCGGATTTGAAGGTTCACTGTCTCCTAACAGAACGGCGGAAACACCTATCTTTGAACCTGCTACAATCACCATTACCGGCCCTGAGGAAGACCTTAAAAATGTAGATTACGCATGGGTGACTTTCGGTAAAGGCGTTACAGTAGAAAAGAGCTATTCCGTTGATACAGGCTTTAGCCTTATGAATGCACAGGGTGAGCCGTGCTCCATGGAAAATATTAACGTTTCTGCCGATACGGTAAAAGCAACTCTGCCCATACTGGAAATCAAAGACGTTAAGCTGGGCGTTGATTTGATTGAAGGCGCCGGAGCTACAAACGCAAATACTAAGATTAAGGTAGAGCCGGAAACCATTATGCTTGCCGGCGACTCCGCAATCCTTTCGGGAATGAACAAGATAATTCTCGACACCATTGACCTTACAGATTTCAACTCCACATTTACGGAAACTTATACAATACCTCTGGATAACGAACTGAGAAACCTTACCGGCATTACAGAAGCCAAGGTGACGGTTGAAATAGTTGGTCTTGAAACAAGAAACTTCAAGGTCAAAAATATCTCGTGTACCCACGCTCCTGACGGTACTGATGTGGACATCCTTTCAGAAAGTATTGATGTTACAATTCGCGGTACTGCAGAACAGCTTGAAAAGATAAAACCCGAAAATATCAGGGCAGTAGTTGATCTGACAGACTTCAAGGAGTCTATCGGAGCATATATGCCGGACGCAAAGATTTATATAGACGGCGTTACGGATGTGGGTGCAGTAGGAGAGAGCAAGGTCTCAATAGAAATAAGAAAGGCATAAAAGTATATGACACAGGATGCAACAGTAACCAGAATTATAAACAATGATATGGCCGAAGTAGTGGCTACAAGAACCACTGCATGCGGTGCTAATTGCGGCAACTGCGAAAGCTGCATGTTTGATGAAAAGGTAAGAGCGGAAGCCAGAAACCTTATAAATGCCCAGCCCGGTGACAGAGTTGTTATCTCCAGTAAATCTTCAAGAGTTTTCAGCGCAGCCATGCTTGTGTATGTAATGCCGCTGGTACTCTTCCTCGCCGGATACGCCATTGCGTATGCACTCGGCGCCTCTGAGGGACTCTGCATAGCAGCAAGCTTTTTAGGCCTTGTCCTGGGCGGAGTAATTCTTGTTTTGTCTCATAAGAAATGGAAGGAAAGAAATCCCATTACTTTTGATATTATCCGCTTTGCGGAAAATCCGGAGGAATTATGATTAAGAGTATGACCGGCTACGGCAGCGCCAAAGGCACTGTTCAGGAGCTTGAAATCACAGTTGAGCTGAAAAGTGTAAATAACCGCTATCTTGATACCTCAGTGAGAATGCCCAGAAGCTTTCTGTTTGCTGAGGATGCAGTAAAATCAGCGGTACAGTCCCATATAAGCCGCGGAAAAGTGGACGTTTTCATAAGTGTTGATTCATCCGGCGTTGAGGAAATGAACGTTAAGGTGAATGAAGCACTTTTGAAGGGCTATATGTCTGCTATTTCTCATATCGCAGCTGAGTATAAACTTCCCAACGATATGACTGCCATGAGCGTCAGCCGTTTCCCCGACGTGCTTGAAGTGGAGAAAAAGGATGTTGACAGTGACGCCATAAGCGAGGGAATAGTTTCAGTTGTTGAGCAGGCTTTAAATGACTTTGACGAAATGCGTATTCGCGAGGGTGCAAAGCTCCGTGAAGACGTGCTCAATCGTCTCAGCACCATTGATTCTCTGGTCTCAACCGTTGAGGAGACTGCTCCTCAGACTGTTGAAGATTACAGAAACCGCCTGTATCAGAAAATGGCAGAAGTGCTGGATACTGCCGGCATTGACGAAAACAGAATATTGGCCGAAGCTGCAATTTTTGCCGATCATATAGCAGTTGACGAGGAGACCGTAAGACTGAGAAGCCACATGGCTCAGCTTAAAACCATGATGAACGGTTCTTCTCCCATAGGCAGAAAGACAGACTTCTTAATTCAGGAGTTTAACCGTGAAGCCAACACCATCGGTTCCAAGTGCCAGAATTCCGATATTGCCCACACTGTTGTGGATTTGAAATCTGAGATTGAGAAAATCAGAGAGCAGATACAGAATATCGAATAAGGGGGATTTCCGATGAAATTGGTGGGTATAGGTTTCGGAAACCTTATTTCAGCCCAGAGAGTTATTTCTATCGTAAGCCCTGAGTCCGCACCTATTAAAAGAATGGTGCAGGATGTGCGAGAGAAAGGACTTCTGATAGATGCCTCTTTCGGGCGGAGCACCCGGTCCGTTATAATAATGGACAGCGGAAATGTTGTTTTATCAGCGCTGCCGCCGGAGACTTTGGCGGCGCGTTTTGAAGAAAAATCTGAAGAGGAAGCAGGTAAGGCAAATGAGTGAAAAAGGTAAACTTATAGTTGTTTCCGGCCCTTCCGGCGCGGGAAAAAGCACAGTGGTATTCAAGGCAGTGGAGAAACGGAATGATGTATGTTTTTCCATATCCGTAACTACGCGCAAACCCAGACCCAATGAAGTTGATGGAAAAGAATACTTTTTCGTAGACCTTGACAGATTTAGAGAAATGGTAGAGAACGACGAGCTTTTGGAGCACGCCGAGTATGTCGCAAATTCTTATGGTACTCCCAGAGCCTATGTAGAAGAAAAGCTTCAGAGCGGCATGAATGTACTTCTGGACATTGAAGTTCAGGGCGCAAGACAGGTTCACGAAAAAATGCCCGATGCAGTTATGATCTTCATTGCGCCTCCCTCCATGGACGAGCTGAGAACCCGTCTTGAAGGCCGCGGCACAGAGACTGAAAGAGCTATTGAAGCCAGACTTATAAGAGCACGTCAGGAGTATAAGGAAGCAGATTTTTATGATTATCTCATAATAAATGACGATGCTGACAAAGCTGCTGAAGAGCTTAACGCCATTATTACATCCTCTCACTGCAAATTCGCTGACAGAGAAGACGTACTTAAAAACGTCTGAATTTCGATGTTTAAGGGCTGAGCCCGGAGCCAAATTCCGGGCTTGACCATCTATGGCCAAAATTGGCCGCAAATAAATTTTTTGCGCCGCTGAAGGCGGCAGATTGGAGAAATTATTATGATGCTTTATCCCCCCGTGGCAGAGTTAGTCGAAAAGGTAGGAAGCCGTTATCAGCTTGTTACTCTGGTTGCAAAAAGAGCAAGAGAGCTTTCAGCTGAGGCAGAGGAAACTCAGACTCCTATGGAAGAGAAGCCTGTTTCTACTGCCATTAAAGAGGTTTATTCCGGAGCACTTAGCATAAATAAGTGATTTTCAGCGGGTTTCCGGGGCGGAAGCGTGCATATTTGCTTTGCAAATAAAACATTACTTCTGCCCGAAATGCCCGCTGATTTAAGTTTAAGGAAGACTTTTGAGGTGGTGAGTTCATGAAAATCAAGGTGGCAAAAATCGCGGTTTCTGCCGCTTTATATTACATGGACAGGCCTTTTGATTACCTTATTCCTGAAGAGTTTTCCGAAACGGCCGTACCCGGAGTGCGTGTGCTGATACCCTTTGGCCGGGGAAACAGGCGGTGCGAGGGTATAATTCTGGCCGTCAGCGAAAACAGCGATTACGATAAGCTTAAAAACATAATTTCAGTTCTGGATGAGACACCGCTTTTAAGCGAAGAGCAGATTAAGCTCGCCCTTTTCATGAGAGAGCGTTTTTTCTGCACTGTCTATGATGCGGTTAAAGCCATGCTTCCCGCCGGACTCTGGTTTACAGAGGACGGAAAACGGCGGGTAAACGATAAATATATCGAAATGGCAAGGCTTGCCGTCTCTCCCGAGGATGCGCAGAATATTGCCGACGGTAAACGGCGACGTTCACCACAGCAGGCCAATATTATTGAACTGCTGTGCGGTTTTGAGTGTTTGCCCAGCCGTGAAATCCTTCATTTTACCGGTGCTTCAAGACAGAGCCTTATAGCCCTCCGCAAGGCGGAGATAGTAGAACTATATAAAAAAGAGGTTTACAGGCGTCCGGAAATATTTACCGACGAGATTGTGCCGCCCCCTGAACTTAATGGGGAGCAGAGACAGGCTTTTGAGGGTATATCCGCTCTTGCGGATGCAGAAAAAGCCAAAGTTGCCCTGCTTTTCGGTGTTACGGGAAGCGGAAAAACCAGCGTTTATATTCATCTTATAAAAGAGCAGCTCCAAAGAGGGAAAACCGCCCTGCTGCTTGTACCGGAAATTTCCCTGACACCTCAGATGATACAGACCTTTTCTTCTCATTTCGGCAATACCGTTGCCGTGCTGCACAGCAGTCTTTCAGTAGGCGAGAGAGCAGACGAGTGGAAGAGAATTAAAAGGGGAGAGGCAAAGCTTGTAATCGGCACCAGAAGTGCCGTGTTTGCGCCGCTCCGGAACTTAGGTATAATTATTATAGACGAGGAGCAGGAGGAAACCTATAAATCCGAAAATACCCCCCGCTATAATGCAATAGATATTGCTAAATTCCGCTGCCTGCGAGAAAACTGCTTGCTGCTTCTCGGCTCGGCTACACCAAATGTGGTGAGCATGTATAAGGCAGAAACAGGCGTTTATTCATATTTTACTCTTCCGAAACGCTTTAATGAGCGTGAGCTTCCGGAAGTTCAGATAGTGGATATGAAAAAAGAGCTCAGAAGAGGAAACGGCGGTAATATCAGTACCACCCTTGCCGATGCCCTGAGAGAGAATATCCAGAGGGGCGAGCAGAGTATACTCTTCATAAACCGCAGAGGCGCAAATAAGCTTATTAGCTGCGGTGACTGCGGGTATACCTACAAGTGCCCTAATTGCAGCGTGGCGCTTACTTATCACAGCTCAAATAGTCGCCTTATGTGCCACTACTGCGGTTATTCAAGGCGGCTTGACAGGGAATGTCCGGAGTGCGGCGGCATATTAAAGTATATCGGTGCCGGAACTCAGCTGGTGGAGGAAGAACTGAAACAGCTTTTCCCAGATACGGAAATTCTGAGAATGGATACCGACAGCGTTGCTCCCGTAGGTTCCCATGAGGAGCTTTTTGATAAATTTAAAAACGAGAATATTCCTATTATGGTCGGAACCCAAATGGTCACAAAAGGCCTTAACTTTGAAAATGTAACCCTTGTGGGCGTTATTTCAGCTGACCAGAGTTTATATATCGGTGACTACCGGGCAGGAGAGAGAACATTTTCTCTTATTACTCAGGTGGTGGGCCGAAGCGGCAGAGGAGAAAAGCCGGGAAGAGCAATAATTCAGACTTTTACTCCCGAGAATGAAACTATTATTCAGGCCGCACGTCAGGATTATGAGGACTTTTATGCGGCGGAAATTCAGCTGAGACAGCTTCAGAATGCGCCGCCCTTCAGCGATTACCTCAGTATCACAGCCTCAGGACAGAATGAGGGACAGGTTGTTAAAGCCTGCCGCGATATAAGGCGGATGCTGGAAACATCTACCGTTGGCAGCAAGCTCAATGTGCTTGGGCCTACACCGTTATCGGTAGTAAAGGTAAACAACAGATACAGATACAGAATAAATATAAGCTGCTGCATAAATTCAGAGATAAGAAGTGTTATTTCTCAAATCCTGCATGAATGCGGCACAGATAAAAACTTTAAGGGCGTTTCTGTTTTTGCAGATAACGATCCTGCGGATTAAAGGCCGGATATACGGCGGAATGGAGATAAATATGGCTTTAAGAAAAATTGTAACAAAAGAAGATCCGGTACTTTACAAAAAATGCCGTCCTGTAACTGATTTTAATTCCAGACTTCATCAGCTTCTGGACGATATGCGTGAGACTCTTATAAAGTCCAACGGCGTGGGTCTTGCAGCTCCTCAGGTGGGCGTTCTGCGCAGAGCAGTTCTGGTTATGGAGACTAACGTTCCCGAGGGTGAGGATGAGTATATAATCGAGCTTATTAACCCTGAGATAATCGAACAGTCCGGCGAGCAGACCGGCGCAGAAGGCTGCCTCAGCGTTCCCGACGAGTACGGCGTAGTTACAAGAGCTATGAACGTCAAAGTAAGAGCTCAGGACAGAAACGGCGAATTCTTTGAGGTTGAGGGCACCGGACTTACCGCTCGCTGCTTTGCCCATGAAATCGACCACCTTGAAGGCATCCTCTTCACCTCAAGGGCCGAGCGTATGCTTGACCCCGAAGAAATGTAAAACAGGAGTTTAGTATATGCGGATAGTGTTTATGGGTACGCCTGACTTTGCGGCGGCCTCCCTTAAAAAGCTTATAGACGATAAATTTGATGTTGTCGGCGTTTTTACTCAGCCTGATAAGCCCAAAGGCAGAGGCATGGAGATGAGCTTTTCTCCGGTAAAAACTCTGGCACTTGAAAATGATATTCCCGTATTTCAGCCTGTAAAAATGCGTGACGGTACTGCGTATGAGCAGGTAAAGGCACTCCGGCCCGATATTCTGGTTGTAGTTGCCTACGGAAGAATTCTGCCCGATGAAATTCTGGCTCTGCCTAAGTACGGTGCTATAAATGTCCACGGCTCACTGCTACCCAAATACAGAGGCGCAGCCCCCATTCAGTGGGCAGTATTAAACGGTGATAAAGTGACCGGTGTTACCACCATGTACCTTGCAAGCGAAATGGATACCGGTGACATTATCTATGCTGCCGAGACTGAAATCGGAGAAAAAGAGACTTCCGGCGAACTTTTTGACAGACTTATGGATATGGGCGCCGAGCTTCTTGCTAAGACCCTCGTTGACATTGAAAACGGTACTGCTCCCAGAACTCCCCAGAACCACAGCGAGGCAAGCTATGTCAGCACACTGGATAAGTCTATTTGCCCCATTGACTTTAATAAGAGCCCCCGAGGCGTTCTTAAATGGATTTACGGCCTTCAGCCTTGGCCCGTTGCCACCATGGAGCTTGAGGGCAAGGTGTACAGAGTGTTCGGCGCAGACTATACAAACAACAAAACCGGCAAAGCGCCCGGAAAAGTTGTATCCACCGGAGATAAGGGCATTGAAATTGCCTGCAAAGACGGTGAAACCATAATGATTACAGAAATTCAGGCTCCGGGTAAAAAGCGGATGAATGCCGCCGACTTCCTGAGAGGCCATAAGATAAAGGTTGAGGATTGATGGAAATAAGCGGCAGAGAGGCCGCTCTTGCGGCGCTTGAAAGATGCCGGAGAGAAGGAGCCTGGTCAGGCGAGGTCATTGACCGTATTATAAAAAAATATTCTCTTCCCAGACGTGAAGCAGCCCTTGCTTCAAGACTTTGTCTGGGCGTGCTGCAAAACAGCACTTTCTGTGACTACTATATAGATTATTACCGCAAAGGCGGCAGTAAGCTTGAACCTAAACTCAGGGATATTCTGAGACTTGGGGTTTATCAGCTGGTTTTTCTTGATAAAATCCCCGACAGTGCCGCTGTAAACGAAAGCGTAGCCATAAGCAAAAAGACTGGCTACGGCAGAGCCTCCGGCCTTGTAAATGCCATACTCAGAAGGGTAGCGGAAAATAAAAATTCCCTGCCGGAGATCCCCGGAAAGGGAACGGCTGAGTATCTCAGCATAAAATACAGCCACCCCAAGTGGATCTGCGAGAGAATAATCGAAGAGAAGGATTATGATTTTGCCGAGGCATTCTTGAGCGAAAACAATAAGCCTTCTCCCCTTAACATTCAGGTAAACCGGCTTAAAATCAGCGTAGAAGATTACGAAAAGCAGCTTAATGATGCCGGTATTGAGTTTACAGCCCTTGAATATCCGACCGGCTGTCTTGAGCTTAAAGGCGGCAGCGTTACTGCACTTCCCGGCTTTGAAGAAGGCCTTTTTTATGTGCAGGACAGAGCTGCCAGAACTGCGGCGGAAATTGCAGGAGCTGAGGCAGGGATGCAGGTTCTTGATGCCTGCGCTGCCCCCGGCGGAAAAAGCTTTGCTGCAGCCATAGCCATGGAAAATCAGGGCGAGATCACTTCCTGCGATCTCCACGAAAAGAAACTCAGACTGATTTCAGAGGGCGCTGAAAGACTGGGCATAAATATAATTAAAACCGAAGCCAGAGACGGCAGAAAGTTTGAGCCGGAATTTGAGGAAAAATTTGACCTTATAATTGCCGACGTTCCATGTTCCGGACTTGGCGTTATAGGCAAAAAGCCTGAAATCAGACAGAAAAGTGCAGAAGAAATTCAGGGGTTACCGAAAATACAGGGCGAAATCTTAAATAATCTTAAAAAGTATTTAAAGCCGGGCGGAATTATGTTATATTCTACCTGCACTGTCTTAAAATGTGAAAATGAGGATATAGTTCAGAGCTTCTTAAAGGAAAATCCGGATTTTGAAGCTGTGGACTTTACGGCGGGAAGTGTAAGCTCCCATGACGGAATGTACACCTTCTGGCCCAATACAGATAAATGCGACGGATTTTTCGCCGCAAAAATGAGAAGGATTAAATAATGGGAATTGATATTCTGTCCATGCTGCCGGAGGAGATCGAAAAAGATTTTGCGGAGCTGGGCGAACCGAAATACAGAGCAGGGCAGGTCTTTTCATGGCTCCATAAGGGAGTACGTGATTTTGACAAGATGACCAATATCTCAAAGCCTCTGCGTGAAAAGCTGAAAGAGCGTTACAGCCTCCATGAGCCTAAAATTCTGAGCAAGCAGGTTTCCGAGGTGGACGGCACAATAAAATACCTCTGGGAGCTTAAGGACGGAAATGCGGTAGAAACCGTTGTAATGAGCTATGAATACGGTAACACTGTCTGTGTTTCATGTCAGGTCGGATGCCGTCAGGGCTGCGCTTTCTGCGCCTCCACTATCGGCGGCCTTGTCCGCTCACTTGAACCGTCTGAAATTCTGGACGAGGTACTGTATTCTCAGCTGGATTCGGGAAAACATATTTCCAATATTGTCTTAATGGGTATAGGCGAGCCGCTGGATAACTTCGATAACGTCATGCGTTTTCTGGAGCTTGTAAACCACCCTAAAGGCATGAACATAGGTATGCGCCATATAAGCCTTTCCACCTGCGGCATTACCGAGCGCTTTGATGATCTCGCAGACAGAGACTTGCAGATTACCGTAGCAGTTTCTCTCCACGCACCCGACGATGAAACCCGCTCCCGCCTTATGCCTGCAAACCGGGGCAGAGGAGTGGAGCAGCTCATTGAAAGCTGCAAGAGATACTATGAGCGTACCGGCAGGCGTATTTCCTTTGAATATGCAATGATAGACGGGGTAAACGATACAGAGTACCATGCAAAACTTCTGGTGAAGAGAGCTTTGGCAGTAGGTGCCCATGTAAACCTTATCCCCCTTAACCATGTTGAGGAGCGAGAGTTTAAGCCCTCCACTCCCGGACATATGAAGGCATTTATAAAAATACTTGAGGACGCAGGCGTTAACTACACTGTAAGGCGCAAGCTGGGCAGCGACGTTGACGCATCCTGCGGACAGCTCAGACGGAAAATTCAAAAGATAAAATGACTTTTCTCTTCCCATTTTTCAGAAGGAAGTGAGGATAATATGAAAAGCTTCGGCATTACTGACAGGGGTAAGGTCAGGAAAGATAATCAGGACAGTTTTATAATTAAGGAGCTTGACGCAAAGGACTGCATCATAGTCGCGCTTTGTGACGGTATGGGCGGCGCAAAGGCCGGAGGCCTTGCCAGCAACCTTTCAAATAAGGCCTTTGTGGCAGAAGTTTATGCAAAGCTCAACTCACGCCGGAAAAAAACACCGGATTATCAGGCAATTTTAAAAAGCGCCTGCACTGAGGCAAACAATGTTGCATACGAATATTCCCAGTTTGACGAACAGTTTAACGGAATGGGAACGACTATTGTGGGCGGTGTGATAAAGACAGACGGCAGCGGTTATATTATAAATGTGGGTGACAGCAGAGCTTACCATATATCCCGCCGTTCCAACAGTATCTACCAGATTACCAGAGATCATTCTCTTGTGGAAGAGCTTCTGGAGTATGGTGCAATTACGAGAGAACAGGCCAAAGTTCACCCCCAGAGAAACGTTATTACGAGAGCTCTCGGCTCTGAGGAAAAAGTTGAAGCAGACTATTTTGAATTTAATCTTCAGAACGGAGATATTCTCCTGCTTTGCTCTGACGGACTTTCAAATATCATCAGTGATTTTGAAATGCTGGATTACGCCAAGGAATACCCGGAACCGGAACTTCTTTGCGGTGCACTTTTAAGCAAGGCATTGAACCGGGGAGCCAGAGACAACGTGACCGTAGTTGCGGTTATGAAGTGAGCTTTATGAACGGAGAACTATATGACAAATAATGATGATAAATATATCGGCATGATGCTTGACGGCAGATATGAGATCATAGAGCGCATTGGCGAGGGCGGAATGGCCATAGTATATAAGGCCCTCTGCCACAGACTTGACCGTTATGTTGCAGTTAAAATCATGCGTGATGATCTGGCTGCTGATGAAGAGGTCAGACGGAGATTCTGCGCAGAATCCCATGCAGTAGCTATGCTTTCTCATCCCAATATTGTTGCTGTCTATGATGTGAGCCACAATGATGCCATTGAATACATAGTTATGGAACTTGTAAACGGCATTACATTGAAGCAGTACATGGAGAAAAAGGGTGCACTGAATCAGGAAGAAGTTGTACACTTTACAAAGCAGATTGCAAATGCCCTTGCCCATGCCCATGAGCGGGGAATTATTCACAGAGATATTAAGCCCCAGAATATAATGCTTCTCAGAGACGGAACTGTTAAGGTCGGTGACTTTGGCATTGCTGCTCTTGAAAACGAAATTCACGAGGAAACCGGTCAGGCCATAGGCTCTATACACTATATTGCACCTGAGCAGGCCAGAGGTGAATGTCCTGATGCCAGAAGCGATATATATTCTCTGGGCGTTGTGATGTATGAAATGCTCACCGGAGAAAAGCCCTATAACGGCGAGACTCTGGGCGAAATTGCCGTTCAGCACATGAACGCAAAGCCTGTGCCTCCCAGTGAGAAAGTTCCCGATGTTCCGCCTGAGCTGGAGCGAATCTGCTTAAAGGCTATGTGCGCGGAGATTGAGGAGCGCTACCAGAGTGCAAATGAGCTTTATGAAGATTTAGAGCGTTTTTCTCAGCCTGTTGTTACCGTATCTCCCGAAGAAGATAAGGCACAGAAGGCAAAAGAGAAAAAACTCAAGCGCCGCGAAAGGATGCAGAGCAGAGAAATGATGCGTGAAAACAGAAGAAGCGCTTCAAAGGTTAGCTTCCTTTTAGGCTGCTTTGGAGTTTTGGCTGTTGCAATAGGCCTGTTCTCGTTCCTCTGGAATTTCTGGCTGGGCGATATTTTTGCACCGGCGGAGAGAATAAACCTGCCTAATTTCACCGGCTTAAATTATGAGCAGCTGTTAAATGATCCTGAATACAGCGACATGTACAGTTTTCAGGTTATGTTTGTGGTTGACACCGATACTGAACCCGGTGTTGTTATGAGCCAGAACCCCAGCAGCGGCCGCAGCATGATGGTCACTCCCAGCGGAATTGAAGTTGAGCTTACTGTCAGCTCCGGCGCAACCATGACTCCGGTGCCTGATGTTATGAACATGGATTACAGGGAGGCAACCGCCCTTTTAAAGCAGAACGGATTTTACGTTGAAATTGAAAACATGATTTCCGAGGATGTAGCTCAGGACTATGTTATGGATGTTACACCCGCAGTTGGCGAGAAAATTGCCACCGGAACTACTGTTTATATTACTGTAAGCGTGGGTCAGGAGCTTAATACTGTTTCAATGCCTAACCTTATCGGCCTTCCCGAGGAGGCAGCTATAAGCCAGATTGAAAGTGCGGGACTCAGCTACGGCGGCGCAGAGAGAGTGAATGACGACGTTATGAGAGGCACTGTTATTTCTCAGAGCGTTGAGGCTTTCTCAGACGTTGAAGAACACAGCAGAATAACCCTTTCTGTTTCCACCGGACCGGAGGACTGATGAAAGAGAACGTTATAATTAAGGCCCTCAGCGGATTTTACTATGTGCAGACTCCCGAGGGGGTTATGGAATGTAAGGCCAGAGGCCGTTTCAGAATGGACGGCACATCCCCGCTGGTTGGCGATAAAGTAGTTTGCAGCAAAGACCCCCACGGCAAAGGCAGAATTGATAAAATAGAGGAGCGCAAAAACTTCTTTATAAGACCTGCCGTTGCAAATATAGACACTCTTGTGTTTATTGCCGCAAATACTAATCCGGTTACCGATCCCTTTTTGGTGGACAGAGTTTCCGTAATAGCAGAGGATGCAGGCTGCGAGCTTATAATCTGCGTCAATAAAACCGATATAGATGCAGGAAAAGAGCTTGTAGACATCTTCACTCTTGCCGGCTACAAGGTCATTCCCATAAGCGCCAAAACAGGCGAGGGAATGGAAGAACTGAGAGCATCTTTAAAGGGTAAAATCTCAGCATTTACCGGAAACTCAGGCGTAGGCAAATCCAGCATTTTGAATATGCTGATGCCGGGAGTTAATATCCCGGTAGGCGAGGTTAGCGAAAAGCTGGGCCGCGGACGCCATACCACAAGACATGTTGAGCTGTATTCAATAGGGGAGGACACCTATATAGCCGATACTCCCGGTTTCGCCTCCTTCGATATTGAAATGATGAACATTATCCCCAAGGAAGAGCTTCAGTATGACTTCATAGATTTTGAACCATACATAGGAAAGTGCCGCTTTAATAACTGCGCTCATCTGAAAGAGCCGGGCTGTGCGGTGCGTGAAGCACTGGAAAAGGGAGAAATTTCCCAGAGCCGCTATGATTCATATGTAAGGCTCTATGAGCTAAGCGCTCAGCATAAATCTTGGGAACTGAATAAATAAATAGTCTCAAATTGCCGCTTCCTGCGTATAATGGAATGAAACATTGTACACGGGGGGCGGTTTTTTATGCGCAGGAATCGCCGCAATATGTGGGGATGTATTGCGATAGGCGTAGGTCTTATAATAATTCTTTCAATGGTACTGCCGACGGAGTTCTGGTGGTTCGCGTTTGCGGCGCTGCTCATATGCCTTGGAATATGGTATCTGAGAGGCTGCTGAGGAAGGAGATATTAAATGAAGGTTTATATTATAAAACTTCCCAGATGTATAAGTAAATTTATAAGCCACTTCTGTAAAAAGTAATAGATGGCTTCTTTGCCGCATATTATGTACAAACTGTGCGGTAAGGAGCGTTTGATATGGAGATAAAATTTGAAAATAAACTTGTTCCCAGTTACAGGGAAGTATCTCATCAGTTAAAGAGAATTCAGGAGAGCGCGGAGAGCGTTGTGCCTGACACCAACGATGACATCGGCCGGATTGCATCAATCCATACATCCGTTCTGCTTAAAAGCAAGGATGTGACCGGCAGGGGAGTACAGGTTACAGGCGAAGTAGGTGCTGTCCTGCTGTACATAACGGAAAGCGAGAGCGGAGTATCTTATTTGCGCCTTTCAAAGTCATTTACCATGGAATTTGATACCGGCGAAATTGAAGCCGACACCATAGCACAGATAGCTTTGAATGTAACCAACGCCGAGGCCAGAGTTTTAAATCCCCGAAAGGTTTCGGTAACGGTTGAGCTTGCAGGTGAACTGAGCTGTTACAGACAGGAGAATGTGAGCATTGAAGAGAGCCTGCCGGAAAATGCCTGCGCAGGCATACATTCAAAGCTTGAGTGTGAAGAGCTGATGCTGCCTAATGCTGTCTGCGAAAAAACCTTTGCAGTAAACGAACAGTTTGGCTTTCCCTCCGGAAAACCTGCCCCCTCGGAACTGGTATTTCAGAATGCAGACTTCTGCGTTGAAGAAAGTCAGCATATAGGCAGCAAAATTATAATAAAAGGTAATGTGAATATTGAGCTGTGCTACCTTTCCAAGGAAGTAAATTATCCTATCAGAACAAAATTTACCTCTCCGTTCTCTCAGATTATAGACACCGGAGAGGAAGAAATGGACGGGTGCACGGTCATAATCGAACTGACATCGGCCTACTATGAGCTGATTGACACCATAAACGGCGACAAGGCATTGGATGCAGAGCTTCACGCGGTAGCGCAGGTTGTAAGCCGGAAGATGCAGAAAATTTCCTACATTTCCGACGCTTACAGTAATTCAATGCCCGCACTGTGCAGCGTGAAACCACTCCAGTTTTCGGAAGTTTCCGATACAAGAAAAGCAAGCCTCAGCTCAGAGGAGCATATAAGCATTGCCGAGGACTGCGAGGATGTGGTAAGCGTTTTTGCATCTATTATTCAGTCCGGCGCAAATCAGGGAAAATTCAGCGCTGTTGTCTGCCTTGATATTCTGTACCGGAGCAAGAGCGGCAGCTTATCTTCCGCAAGAAGGCTTGTAAATCTGGAGCAGGAGTGTCCTGAGGGCAGCATAAGACTTATAGGCGCGAGAATAAGCGAGCTGAGTGTAAAGCCGGAAGGGGAGGCGGTGGAAAGCTGCATCTGTATAGAAATGAGCTATCAGACCATAAATACAAGAGAAATAAGCCATGTAACGGAAATGGAGCTTGACGAGGAAAAGGAATATGACCTGTCAAAGTTCCCAAGCCTTTACATGGTGAGACAGGACGGAGAAAGCCTTTGGGAGCTTGCAAAAAATTACCACTCAAGCGTGGAGAGTATAGAGAGCTATAACTTCTCATCCGAGCGGGAAAATACGGAGCTTCTGCTTATTCCCCGTGAAATTTAGCAAAATATCCTGAGCACCCTAAAAATAAAGGGTAAAAAAGCCGATTTGCCCTTGAAATGTGCCTTTAAATGTGATAAAATATCAGCCGTTAAAATATTGTGTAATTCGCTTAAGAGGAGCTGTTATTATGTCCGGACATTCCAAATGGCACAACATACAGAAAACAAAAGGCGCGGCTGACGCAAAAAGAGCTCAGGCATTCACCAAGATTGCCCGTGAAATGATCGTTGCCGTTAAAGAAGGCGGCGGCGGAGACCCCAAGAGCAACTCCAAGCTGGCTACCGTTATTGCAAAGGCAAAGGCTGCCAACATGCCTAATGACAATATTAAGCGCACCATTGATAAGGCTATGGGCGCAGGTAATACCGAGAACTTCGAGAAGATCGTTTACGAAGGCTACGGCCCCAACGGTGTTGCTGTTATCGTCGAGACCATGACCGATAACCGTAACCGTACTGCCGGTGAGATGCGCCACTACTTCGATAAGTACGGCGGAAACATGGGCGCTGCAAACTGCGTGTCCTGGTCCTTCGACAGAAAAGGTGTTATCGTTATTGACAACGAGGACGAGGAGCTTGAAGAGGACACCGTTATGATGGATGCTCTCGATGCCGGCGCTGACGACTTTGAGGCAGACGGCGAGGTTATGACCGTTTACACCTCCGAGGACAACGTTGCAGAAGTTGCCGATGCTCTCACCGGTAAGGGCTACACTCTGCTCTCCGCTCAGGTTGAAATGCTTCCTCAGAACGGCTACGTTAAGCTTACTGACGAAGGCGATATTAAGAACATGCAGAAGATGCTTGACATGTTCGAGGATAACGACGACGTTCAGAACGTATGGCACAACTGGGAAGACGCCGAATAATGAATTAAAAAAGAAAGCCGACGATTTTCGTCGGCTTTTTTGCTATATTTAGGTCGAAAAATAAGTTGACACCAAAAAAGATTATAAGGTATTATAATATAGAATAAGAGGGAGTAACCGACACGCCCCCAAGGCTGTTCCCGGTATCGTCAGCACAGTGCAATGCACTCGGTACCGCGAGTAACTGGTGAGACTTTTATTGCTGTTTAACGGCAATAAGGCCCGGTCCTTATGCTGAATACTACAACATGGGAGAAAAATATGGGAGTTTTGGAAATTATTATTCCATTCGTCGGCGGTCTTGGCATGTTTATTTACGGCATGCAGACTATGGCTCAGGGACTTGAAAATGCTGCGGGAGACCGTATGCGTTCACTTCTTGAAATCCTGACTAAAAACAAGCTGCTTGGTGTCCTTCTGGGCGCTGCAATTACCGCTGTAATTCAAAGCTCATCGGCAACTACCGTTATGGTGGTGGGCTTTGTTAATGCGGGTATGATGAATTTGCAGCAGGCCATGGGTGTTATCATGGGCGCCAACATCGGTACAACCGTTACAGGCTGGCTTGTCTCCAGTGCTGAGTGGGCGAAATTCTTCAGCCCCGTTATGCTTGCGCCTGTTGCCATAATAATCGGTGTATTTATTATGCTCACCGGCAAGCGATATGCTACCAAAGAGATAGCAAAGATAATCTTCGGTTTTGGTCTGCTTTTCGTTGGTATTTCCACCATGTCAACGGCAGTTGAACCCCTTAAAGACAATGAAGCATTTTGCAATATCTTCGTTACGCTTGGCAGAAATCCGCTGCTCGGAATTGCCGCCGGTGCTATTGTAACTGCCATTATCCAAAGCTCCTCTGCATCAGTTGGTATTTTGCAGAGCCTTGCTGCGGCAGGTCTTGTGCCCTTTGAGGCTGCAATATACATAATAATGGGTCAGAATATAGGTACATGTATTACTGCAATCCTGTCCGGCCTCGGTGCTAACAGAAGCGCCAAAACCGCAGGTCTTATGCACCTTTTATTCAATATTATTGGTACTGCGATTTTCAGTATTGCGGCAATAGTGTATTTCAGTGTCGTAAAACCTGCATGGGCAATGGGCAGTATTACTCAGACAGAGATAAGCTTTATTCATACCCTGTTTAATATCGGAACTACAATTATCCTCTTCCCCCTGTCCGGCTTTATAATTAAGCTTGCCATGAAGATAGGAAAAACCGATAAGGACGGCAAAGAGGATGAAGATTCTCTTCTTGACCGACGCCTTATGGAAACTCCCGGTATTGCTCTTACCAGCCTTAAAGCAGAGCTCCACCATATGGGTGAGATTGTTAAGGAGCACCTTGTTATCGCGGAGGATATACTCATTTCTCCGGATGAAAGCAAAATCAGCAGAATAAAGAAACTTGAAGAGCGCGTAGACAAAATGACTTCCGAAATTTCGGATTTCGCTATCGAGCTTTCAAGCCTTGAAATAAGCCAGCGTGAGCACCGGGAAACAATGCAGATATTGCAGGTTGTTTCTGATATGGAGCGTATCAGCGACCAGTGCGAGAATATAGCCGAGTACGCTGAGCAGATGATTGAGAAGGGACTTAAGCTTTCAGACGAGGCAAAGAAAGAAATTTCCCAGCTTGCAAAAGTATGTGTTTCTTCCTATGGATACGCTTTTGATGCCTATACAAAGGGCGATGAAGAAAGCGCGAAGCTGGCAATAGAGAAAGAAACCGAAGCCGACAGACTGGAAATTGTATTCAGAGCCAGAAACATTGAGCGACTTACCGGACACCGCTGCGAGGCGGGCACCGGAATAATCTATCAGGATGCACTGGTTAACTTCGAGCGTATTTCCGACCATGCAAGAAACATTGCAGAGGAACGGGAAAAAACCGAAAGAATACTTTAATGTTCTGAAGGCATAAAATGTATAAATAAAAAGTCAGCGGAAAAAATCCGCTGACTTTTTATGAGCTGGTCTGTAAGCCGGGTTCTGTCTTAAACAATCATCTATCTAGACCTGCCGTTGCCGACAGGTTCAAGCCACCTCCTGAGAACGACCGGGCCGGTCTGATGTTCTCCCACGGTGTTGCTCCGGATAGAGTTTACAGCAACCATGTGTTACCACACGGCGAGTGAGCTCTTACCTCACTTTTCCACCCTTACCGGGAAATCCCGGCGGTATATCTCTGTTGCACTTGTCCGAGGGTTACCCCTGGCGGGCGTTACCCGTTATCCTTGCCCTATGGAGCCCGGACTTTCCTCACGCGCTGGTTTTCGCCATGCGCCCGCGATTGTTCGGCCTGCTCATTTCCCTATTGTACTAAGTTTTTGGCCGCAAGTCAATATTATTCTTGTAAAGATGAGAAAAAAGCGGTATAATTTAAAAGTTAGATTGTTAGATTAGAGACTGTGAGGCGATTATTGTGACTTTAAAGGACTATGTAGAAGCTCTTAAAGAAAAAAGCGTTGCCGTTATAGGTATAGGCATTAGTAATAGACCTCTTATAGAACTGCTGTTAAATTCAGGCTGTGATGTTACAGTCTGCGATATGCGGAGTTTTGAAGAACTCGGCGAATATGGTGAAAAGCTCGTTGATATGGGCGCAAAACTTAAACTGGGAGAAAGTTATCTTGACGATCTTAATCAGGATGTTATTTTCCGCACTCCCGGCCTTATGCCTTTCGATGCTCATTTGCAGGCTGCAAGAGAGCGGGGAAGTCATATTACCTCGGAAATGGAGGCGTTTTTCTCCCTCTGCCCCTGCCGTACCATTGCAATAACCGGTAGTGACGGTAAGACCACTACTTCCAGCATTATTGCAGAGCTTTTGAGAACTGCCGGCTACAAGGTTCACCTTGGGGGAAATATCGGAAATCCTCTGCTTTGCGAAATTCCCGAAATGCACAAGGACGATATTGCCGTTCTGGAGCTCAGCTCTTTCCAGCTCCACAGCATGATGTGCAGCCCTGATGTGGCGGTTATTACAAACCTTACGCCTAACCACCTTGATAAGCACAAGGGCTTTCAGGACTACATAGATGCTAAGATGGAGATTTTCCTCCACCAGAGCGAAAATGCCAGACTGATCCTCAATTACGATGATCCCCACACCCCCTATTACCGCGATGCCGCTCATTCTAAAATCAGCTACTTCTCCGATAAGAGCTATGTATCAAACGGAGTTATATGCAGAGACGGCACCATATACAGAATGTGTGATAATGAGCGTTCCAGAATTATGGAGAGCAAGGACATCCTCATTCCCGGCGAACACAATGTATTAAATTACCTCGCTGCCTTCGGTGCAACCTCCGGCCTCGTGAGCAATGAGGTCTGCAAAAAGGTTGCCGTCAGCTTCGGCGGCGTTGAACATCGTCTGGAGCAGGTGAGAATGATAAAGGGCGTTACCTTTATAAATGACTCCATAGGCTCAAGCCCTACACGTACCATTGCAGGACTTCATGCTTTAAAGAAAAAGCCTATTCTGATTGCCGGCGGCTACGATAAGAAAATTCCCTTTGACGAGCTGGGCGATGAAATCTGCCTCCACGCAAAGAGCCTTTTCCTTACCGGTGCAACAGCACAGAAAATTTATGATGCAGTAGTAAATTCAAAATACTACGCTGAAAGCGGCCTTGAAATAAAGATGATAGATGATTTTGATGAAACTATCAAAGCCGCCGCCTCTTCCGCAATGGCGGGAGACACCGTTCTTTTCTCCCCGGCATGTGCCTCATTTGACAGGTTCAAGAACTTTGCCCAGAGAGGAAATTACTTTAAGAAACTTATTATGGAGATGTAAAAATGAGAATTTCAGAGATAAAGCCCGAGGTCTGGAAGATGGCCGAAAAGGCAGAAGAAATGTGCAGAGAGCGTTTTAATGAGATAGATAAAATCGCTATGAAAAACACTATGCGTGTCATGGAGGCTTTTCAGGATAACCGTGTAGCTGAGTGCTGCTTTGCAGGCACCACCGGCTACGGCTATGACGATATGGGCCGAGACACTCTGGATAAAATCTATGCCCAGATTTTCGGCACTGAGGCAGCTCTTGTCCGCATAGGCTTTGTTAACGGAACTCACGCAATTTCTACCGCAATGTTCAGCCTTGTAAAGCCCGGCGACACCATTCTTTCCGTTACCGGCACTCCCTACGATACCATTCGCCCCGCAATCGGTATAGAAGGGGACTACCACGGCTCTCTGAAGTTTTACGGTATAGATTATGATGAAGTTTCCCTCACTGCCGAGGGTAACCCCGACTACGAGGGCATCAAGGCCAAATGTGCAAATCCCAAAGTGACCGCTGTTATGATTCAGCGCTCCATTGGCTACGATATTAGAAGAGCGCTTTCCGTCCGTGAAATCGGCGAAATCTGCAAGGTTGTTAAATCCGTAAATCCTAAAATAAATGTTATGGTAGATAACTGCTACGGCGAATTCGTAGATGTTATTGAGCCTACCCATGTAGGCGCCGATCTGGTTGTAGGTTCTCTTATAAAGAACCCCGGCGGCGGCCTTGCTCCTACCGGCGGCTACATTGCCGGTAAGAAAGAGCTTATCGAGAATGCCTCCTACCGCATGACTACCCCCGGCATCGGCGGCGAGTGCGGTTCTACCCTCGGCAATAACAGACTGATGTTCCAGGGCCTTTTCGTTGCACCTCACGTTGTTGCACAGGCAATAAAGACCGCTGTTTTCTGCGCTGCAATGATGCAGCAGATGGGAATTGAAACCTCTCCCGGAATTAACGGAGAGAGAAACGATATTATAGAGCTAATTAAAACCGGCAGCCCGGAAAAGCTCAAAAAGTTCTGCGCCGGTATTCAGGCAGGCGCTCCTGTTGACTCCTATGTAACTCCTGAGCCTTGGCCCATGCCCGGCTATAACTGCCCTGTTATCATGGCAGCAGGTGCATTTGTACAGGGCGCATCCATAGAGCTTTCCGCTGACGGCCCTATGCGTGAGCCTTACATAGCTTATCTTCAGGGCGGCATAACCTATGAATCAGGTAAGCTTGGAATAATGATGGCAGTTTCAGCAATGCTGGACGAGTAAATTTATAATTTTACTGGAGAGTGAGAGCGTAATGGACGCAGAAAAGGAAATATTAAAGCTCAGAAAAGAGCTTGAACATCATAATAAGCTTTATTACGTTAATGATGCGCCTGTTATTTCCGACTATGAGTATGATATGCTCATGCAGAAGCTTATTCTGCTTGAAAGCGAGCATCCGGAGCTTGTAACGCCCGATTCTCCTACCCAGAAGGTAGGCGGCGCACCTGTTTCAGCCTTTGAAGAGGTTCGTCATCAGGTTCCGCTGGAAAGCCTGACAGATGTATTTTCATATGAAGAGCTGTTTAGTTTCGGAGACAGAATGGACAGCTTAATTGACGGCAAGCACGAATATGTGGTAGAGCCTAAGATTGACGGCCTTTCCATGTCTCTGGAGTACGAAAACGGTGTGTTTGTCCGCGGTGCAACCAGAGGCGATGGTCTGGTAGGCGAAAACGTAACCGAAAACCTGAAAACCGTTCGTTCCCTGCCCCTCAGAATTGAAAATGCGCCGGAAAGACTTATAGTCCGCGGCGAGGTTTACATGTCAAAAGCTGTTTTTAATGAACTGAATGCTCAGCGCGAGATCAGAGGCGAGGCTTTGCTTGCAAACCCCAGAAATGCCGCCGCCGGCTCCATGCGTCAGCTTGACCCCAAGGTTGCAGCATCAAGAAAACTGGATATAATCTGCTTTAATATGCAGTACACTTCCGGTGAACCTTATGCCACCCATACGGAAACTCTGGACGCAATGCGTGAAATGGGTTTCCCTGTGGTGCCTTACAAGAAGTTTAATAATATTGAGGACTGCGTTCAGCGCATAGAGTGGCTTGGAGAAAACAGAGACAGCCTCAGCTATGACATGGACGGCGCAGTTATTAAAATAAACTCTCTGGATCAGCGCAAGGCTTTGGGCAGCACTGCCAAAGCCCCCAGATGGGCAACTGCTTTTAAGTATCCTCCTGAGAAAAAAGAGAGTAAGGTTCTGGATATAGTAATTCAGGTTGGCAGAACAGGCGTTCTGACTCCTAAAGTAATAGTTGAGCCTGTGCGCCTTGCAGGAACTACGGTTTCTGCCGCAACCCTTCATAATCAGGATAATATAGACAGACTGGATTTAAGAATAGGCGATACTGTTCTGCTCCAGAAAGCGGGAGAAATTATCCCCGAAGTCCTGTCAGTAAATAAAGCCAAGCGCCCCGAGGGTACCGAGCCCTTTAAAATGCCTCTTGTCTGCCCTGAGTGCGGCTCTCCTGTTGTGAGAGATATGGACGGCGTTGCCCTCAGATGCACAAGTCCTGAGTGCCCCGCCCAGAGACTGCGCTATCTGGCGCACTTCGCATCCCGCGAAGCTATGGATATTGAGGGCCTTGGTATTTCCATGTGCGAGAGCCTTATAAATAACGGCCTTGTAAATACTGCCGCTGATATTTATTACCTCAAAGCCGAGGACGTTGCAAAGCTGGAGCGCATGGGTGATAAATCCGCAAATAACCTTGTAAATGCCATTGAAAAGAGCAAAGAGGCCGGTCTTGCCCGCCTGCTTTGCGCCTTTGGTATAAGACAGGTGGGACAGAAAGCTGCAAAGGTTCTGGCGGCTCACTTTGAAACTCTGGATAATCTTATGGATGCAGGCATTGAGGAGCTTACAAAAATTCCCGATATAGGCGCCATAACCGCAGAGTTCATTCTGGATTGGTTCAAAAATCCCCAGTCTCAGGATCTTATAGGCAGACTTCGTGAAGCAGGGGTCAGCTTTGAGAGCAAGGAAGAAAAGAAGGATGCCCGCTTTGCAGGCCTTACTTTCGTTCTTACCGGCACTCTCAGCAAGTACACCCGTGATGAAGCCTCAGCTATAATCGAAAGCTACGGCGGTAAGAGCTCCGGCTCGGTTTCCAAAAAGACAAGCTATGTTTTAGCGGGAGAAAATGCCGGTTCAAAGCTTCAGAAAGCAGAAACTCTGGGAATTAAAATCATAAGTGAGGACGAATTTGCAGAGCTTATAAAGTAAATTAAAGCAAAGCACCGTATCAGAAGATACGGTGCTTTTTACTTATTTATACTTGTCGAAAGCCGGATTTATTGCATAATAGTTGTGCTCGTTCAGCTTTTCAAGGGTTCTGCGGATTGCTTCTCCGAAGCGCTGATAGTGAACGATTTCCCGCTCACGCAGGTATCTTATAACGTCGGTAACGTCCGGATCATCGCAAAGCCTGAGGATATTTTCGTAGGTAACCCGGGCTTTCTGCTCGGCGGCAAGGTCTTCGTTTAAGTCTGCAATAGGGTCGCCCTCAACTGCCATACATCCGGCACTGAAAGGAAAGCCAGAGGCCGCGGTGGGGTAAACGCCTGCTGTATGGTCCACAAAATAGGTGTCATAGCCAGATTTTTTGATTTCTTCCGGGCTCATGGTTCTGGTGAGCTGATGAACGACTGTACCAACCATTTCCAGATGCCCAAGTTCCTCAGTACCTATATCGGTAAGCAGACCTTTAAGTTCGGGGTAGGGCATGGAATAACGCTGACTGAGATAGCGGAGAGATGCACCCAGTTCGCCATTTGGACCGCCGTACTGGCTGCACACGAACTTTGCCAGAGCGGGATTGGGATTTTTTATTCTTACCGGATATTGCAGCTTTTTTTCATATACAAACATATTAGTCCTCCCTCTCTCTATATTCCCACGGCCATGGGTCATTTAGCCAGCAATAGCTGTCCATTTCCTCCATATCGGACTGCTGAACGGGACCGTAAAGCCGGACATACCTCTCGCGGGCCTCTTTTCCCAAAGCCATAAAGCTTTGCAGCATGGAAAATGCCTCTCTGTCATTGCGGTGGGTGTCCAAATATAACTCCAGCTCATCAATAACAAAATCAATAGCCATGAGTTCGGTCAGGGGAGTATGCTTTACCTGTTTGTTTACGATATTCATAAACGGCAAATCAAGACCGGGGAACAGCGTGCCCTGAGAGAGTGCTTCATCAGCCTCATATGCCGGAACAGCGGAATTTTGAAGGGGAACATAGGCAACGGCCAAAGCTCCTCTTTCCGGGAGACTGCCGTATTTATAGCTTCTGTCCATATTCTGTCTGTCCAAAACGATTCCTCCTGTAAAATAATTGAGGATGTCCTCGGACTATAATATGCTATGAGAGCAAAAATGGTTAAGATTAAAAAATCCCTGTGTGAGAATTTCACACAGGGATTAAATCTTATTCGGGAAGTTTACAGACGTCTATCCATTCCAGAGCTTTGGAATACTTAAAAAGCTCGTCTAAATTAAGCTCAATAGCACTGCTTGCACTTCCGACAGCAGGAAACACCGTTTTAAACCGTTTAAGGCTTTCATCCAGATAAACCGGAATTCCATCGTTTATACCGAATGGACAGACACCGCCTACCGGATGACCGACCATTTCCAGAACTTCATCTGCACTGAGCATTTTTGCTTTCAGGTGGAATTTATCCTTGTACTTCCTGTTGTCTATTCTGGCATCACCGGCGGCAAGAATAAGCATACAGCCTTCATTTGTTTTAAATGAAAGAGTTTTTGCAATCCGTGCGCCCTCAACGCCCAGAGCCTTTGCGGCAAGGTCAACAGTAGCAGAGGAAACATCAAATTCCATTACTCTGTCTTCCATGCCCAAAGCGCGGAAATAGGCACGTCCTTTTTCGATTGACATTGATTGAACCTCTTTTTCAGCTTTTACATGAAATATTCAGGTAAGTGCACGTTTGCAAAAGGAGCAAGGAAGCTTACAGGGAAACGGTCATAGTTACGGAGAAATTCCCGGACACTTTCGTTATAGCCGGAAGTATCAATGGCTAATGACTCGTTTGTAATAATGTTGGTGTAGTTATTGAGGGCTTCTATCTGCTCTGCGGTCAGCTCCTTGTCTTTCAGACGGCTCTGCATATCCTTTTCTTCCTTTACAAGGTCGGTAAAGCTATAGTATATGTGGCTCATCATATCATATGAGTAGTTGAAAGACATAGTGAGATTCTCAATGGCGTAATCCAAATGAGCAGTATCAATATTATATGCCTTGGCAATGTCGGATACACCCTCAGAAGCGCCGATGATCTTTCTCAGATGAGAAGCACAGCTTTCCTGCACCTCGCCGTTATAATATACGCCGTCGTAAAATCCGTTTATTACATCCTTACATTTACCGCCGAACCTGATGTTAAATGACAGCAGAGTTGCAACTAAAACGATAATAACAGTTAAAAGGACGGCTACACCTTTTTTTCTGAAAAAACTCATTTATCAGCCCTTCATTTCCAGCAATTTCTGCTTGAGTTCGCCCTCTATGCGGCCAAGCTCTTCCTCAGCCTGTGCGCGGCGGGCTCTGCCGTCGTTCTGAATCTGTCTGACTTCATCCAAAGCGGAAATAAGTTCGGCATTGGTTTTCTTAAGGGTTTCAAGATCAACTATGCCGCGCTCTGCTTCCTTGGCAATATTTACGCTGCCCTGATGCAGAGTCTGAGCGTTCTTTGTAAGAAGCTCATTTGTAACATTGGTTACTTCTCTCTGAGCCCTCATTGCCTGCTCGGAGTGGGACAATGAAAGAGCCATGACCATCTGGTTTTTCCAGAGGGGAATTGTATTTACAATAGAAGAACGAATTTTCTCTGCCATCAGAGTGTCGTTGTTCTGAACCATGCGAATCTGAGGAGCCATCTGAATGGAAATGGTACGGGTAAGCTCCAGATCGTGCAGCTTCTTTTCAAAGCGGCCTATCATGTTCGCAAAGTCATTTGCAGCCTGAGCGTCCTCGGGCAGACCGGATTCATTAGCCTTTCTGATGTATTCGGGCAGTTCAACATTGCGCAGCTGCTCAATCTTCATTTTACCGGCCAGAATATACATGGTAAGCTCTTTGGTGTATTCCTGGTTTTTCTCATACATGGAGTCCATCATGCTGATGTCCTTCATAAGAGTGATTTCGTGCTTTTCAAGAGACTCAACAATTTTATCTACGTTGACCTCAGCCTTTGAATACTGAGCTTTCATTTCAGCAAGATTCTTTCTTGTCTTTTTGAAAAGACCGAGAAAACCCTTTTTCTCCTCCTGATCGAAATCAAGACCCTGAAGCTCGATAACAAGGTCGCTGAGCTCATTGCCTACTTCGCCCAGATCCTTGGTGCGGACAGAGCTTAAAGCAGCGTCTGAGAATGCGGAAATGTTCTTCTGTGCTGCGCTGCCGTAGTTCATAACCTGCTCGGTATTGAGAATGTCGATTTTCTCGGAGAAGTCCTTAACGGCTGCCTGTTCTGCGGGAGAGAGTTTGCTCAGTTCCGGTCTCTCAATGGGAACTTCTTTTTTTACTTCTTCTTCAACGGGGGCTTCCTGAACTGCTGCCTCCTGGGCGGCATTAGGCTCAAGGGTGAGGAAAGGGATGCTGCTTTTTTCTTCGTTCATGTTGTCTGTCCTTTCTGTTGCTGTACATCAAAGTCTTTCTCGCCTGTGAGTCCTTCTCTGGCCAGCATAGTATTCATAACTTTAATATCGGTTTCTATATCAAGTGCCTGATTTGCAAACAGAGAATCCAGCCGTCTCTGGAAGGCTGCGATAGCTTCATCCAGCATGTCGGTGATGTTTTTCATGCTCTTATCCAGATTTTCACCCTGTATGCCCTGGGCGCTCATTCGGTCGTATGTATTAAGAAGCTTGATTGTAGTAGGGAGATAATAATTCATAAACTTCTTAATCTGAGGAATATCAGAGGGGTCTTCAATAGCGTCCTGAGTTATTTTGTCAGTAATACGCATTATTTCATTTATTTTTGATCTGATTTCAGGGTTTTCAATGGTGGAATAAAGTCTGCCCATTTCGCTTAAAGCACGGTTGCCCTCTTCCAGAATGGGGTCAACCTCAGGACCGTAGCTCTTTTTCTCTACTTTTTCAACGGTGGAGCGGGTTTCCTCGGCGGCAGGCGCGGGATTTGCAGCGGCAGCGGCTTTCTTAGCCTTCCTGCGGGAAATTGCAGCAGCTATTGCAGCAGCGCCGGCGCTTACACCTAAGGTGCACAGAAGTCCCCAGACTCTGTGAGGCGGAAATATGAAGGATGATATTACCCATGTGATTGCAAAGGTGTAAAAGGGCGCCACACCCGAATTTTCTTTATTTGTTCTTGACAAGGCCTGTTCCTCCAAATATAATTTTACAGGGTTATTTTATATCTAAATAATGTTGCCGTCAAGAGTCTTGCAAATCAATTATGTTTTGTAGTATAATAAAAATGAAATATAGTTTCCAACCTTGAGAGGAGATACACCATGGTCAAAATAGCACCTTCAATTTTATCAGCAGATTTTGCCAATTTGGGCAGTGAAATAGAGGAAATTAAGAATGCCGGAGCTGATTATGTGCATTTCGACGTTATGGACGGAGCCTTTGTTCCCAATATCTCCATCGGTATTCCCGTGCTCAAATCTGTACGCAAAAGCACAGACATGTTTATAGATGTACATCTCATGATTGAAAAGCCTGTGAGATATGTTAAGCAGTTCTGCTCCGCAGGAGCTGATCTTGTAAACTTCCACGTTGAGGCAGACAGTGAGGAAAACATCAAAGAGGCAATTTCCATTGCAAAATCCATGGGCAAAAAGACCGGCGTTACCCTTAAACCCGGCACCCCTGCGGAGGCGGTTATGCCTTTCCTGCCTCTGGTTGATCTGGTGCTTATTATGACGGTTGAACCCGGCTTCGGCGGACAGTCCTTCATGCATGATCAGCTTCCTAAAATGGAGGCTGTGAGAAAGATGATAGACGAGGTTAATCCTGCCTGCGAGCTTGAGGTAGACGGCGGCGTTGATGCAAATACAGCCCCATTATGCAAAAAATCCGGTGCAGATGTACTTGTTGCCGGAAGTGCCGTATTCGGCAAGGCAGACAGAGCTGCTGCCATTAAGGCTATAAAAGAAGCTTAATAAATATAATCTACGGAGTTTAGTATGTCCTTTTTTCCTGCTACCCTTGAAAACCTTATAGATAAATTTGCGTCCCTGCCCGGTATCGGCAGGAAAAGTGCCCAGCGCCTTGCGTTTTATCTTCTCTCTTTGCCTGATAGTGAAGCTCAGGCTTTCGCAGACGCCGTTGTGGCGGCGAAAACAAATGTCCATTGCTGCAAGATCTGCCAGAACCTTACCGAGGGGGAAGTCTGCTCTATTTGCAGCAGCGACAGACGGGACAGATCTACAATTTGCGTAGTTTCCGAGCCCAGAGATGTGCTGAGCATTGAACGGGGACATGAGTATAACGGCCTTTATCATGTGCTTCACGGTGTTCTTTCACCTATGAGCCATGTAGGCCCTGATGATATACGGATAAAAGAACTTTTGCAGCGCGTAGCAGACGACGAGGTTGAGGAGGTCATTATGGCCACAAACCCCGACACTGAGGGTGAAGCTACCGCAATGTACATTTCCAGACTCCTTAAGCCCTTTAATATCAGGGTCACTCGCCTTGCCTACGGAATTCCGGTAGGCTCTAACCTTGAGTTTGCGGATGATGCTACCCTGAACAGAGCTATCGAGGGCAGAACAGAAATGTAATTTCCCCATTTGGGATCAATTTCCTGTGTTTTAAATTGGTTTAAAATTGCATTCAACGGTTAAACTTTCCATATACATTTCCGCCTTTAGCATGCGGAATTTTATTGCGCACTTGAGCCTCTTACAGCGGGGGCAGTTTTGGTGTGCTTAAATTCGGATTTTACCCGTGCAGGGTGTACATACAGGAATTTTATTATATAAGATTGGAGTAAAGATGATATCTAAGTTGAAAATCATTCCCCTTGGCGGTTTAGGGGAAATCGGCAAAAACATGACCGCCATAGAGTACGGCAGCGACATTATTGTGATAGATTGCGGTATGGGCTTTCCTGATGAGGATATGTACGGTATAGACATTGTTCTGCCCGACATTACCTATCTCAAAAATAACGCATCCCGTATTCGCGGCATTATTCTTACCCACGGTCACGAGGACCATATCGGTGCCGTGCCATATGTGCTTAAAGAGATTGACGTTCCCATTTACACTCTGCCTCTTACAGCAGCACTGGTAGAGCTTAAACTTGAGGAGCATGACCTTCTTTATAACACTCAGATATTTACAAAGAAAGTTGGCTCTGTTTTCAGACTGGGCTGCTTTACTATTGAATTTATCCACGTTAACCACAGTATTCCCGATGCTGTGGCTCTGGCAATTAAGACACCTCTTGGTACAATCATCCACACCGGTGACTTTAAGATTGACGTTACACCTATTTCCGGCGGCATGACTGATCTTGCACGTCTGGGACAGCTGGGCAATGAAGGTGTTCTTGCCCTTATGAGTGACTCCACCAACACCGAAAAGCCCGGTCATTCCGACTCTGAGCGCAAGGTAGGGGAGAGCTTTGACAAGCTCTTTATGGGCTGCGACAAGCGTATTATTATTACTACTTTTGCATCCAACGTCCACAGACTCCAGCAGATTATAAATGTTGCGGCTAAATACAAGCGTAAAGTGGGCATTACCGGACGCAGCATGGAAAATGTTATTCGTGTTGCTATGGTTCTGGGATATATGGATATTCCCGACAATGTGCTCATGGACATTGAAAAGCTCAATAAGCTGCCTAAAAATCAGGTAGTTATTATTTCTACCGGCAGTCAGGGCGAAAGCATGTCCGCTCTTTACAGAATGGCTTTCTCTGAGCATAAGCAGATTAAGGTTGACGCAGGCGACAGAGTTATAATTTCCGCATCCGCAATTCCCGGAAACGAAAATATGATAAGCCGCGTTATTGATGAGCTGTTCCACAAGGGAGCAGAGGTCATATATGATAAGCATACTGACCTCCACGTGTCCGGCCACGCATCTCAGGAAGAACAGAAGATGATGCTGGGCCTTGTTAAGCCCAAATACTTCATTCCTGTTCACGGTGAGCACAGAATGCTTGTAAAGCATGGTGAGCTTGGTAAGCTCATGGGCGTACAGCCTAAAAATGTGGTTATCGCAGAAAACGGCAAAGTAATTGAAATTACAAAGAAGAGCATTAAATGCACTGAAACCGTCCCCTCCGGAGCTGTGCTGGTTGACGGCAGCGGCGTTGGCGAAGTGGGCAGCGTTGTTCTGCGCGACAGACATAAGCTTGCCGAGGACGGTATGGTAGTTATTGTCATGCCTTATTCATCTGATGACCACACTCTTATCGGTTCTCCCGAAATCGTCACCCGCGGCTTTATTTACGTTAAAGAAGCTGAGGAGCTTATGGAAGAACTTAAGAGAGTTACTCTTGAATCTGTTGACGCCTGCAAGGCTCAGCATATAAACGACTGGACAGGAATTAAAGCAAAGGTTAAAAACAATATATCCGGCTACCTTTATAAGACTACCGGCAGAAATCCCATGATCCTGCCTGTCATCTGCGAGATATGAATATACAGATATTCGGAAAAGCCAAGTGCTTTGATACCAAAAAGGCGGAGCGCTATTTTAAAGAACGGCGCATAAAATATCAGTTTGTAGATGTGATCAAGTTCGGCATGAGCAGGGGAGAACTCCAGTCCGTAAAAAATGCTGTGGGCCTTGATAATATGGTGAACACAGAGGATGAGGACTACCCCATTTATAAATATCTTGCCTCAAATGAGGATAAGCTTCAAAAGCTTTTTGAGGTGCCGTATCTTATAAAAACACCTATCGTGAGAAACGGAAAACAGGCTACCGTGGGCTATTGCCCTGAGGTCTGGAAAAACTGGGAATAAAAAATTGTACCCTTTATGGGTACAATTTTTTTATATGAAGCTCAACTATCGGTTTAAAAATTCTAAACTGTTGCGTTATTACAATATCTTTTCCTCAAAGCTATAATTAAGACACCAAGAAAAAGGAGGAAAAAACATGGAAATCAAACTTGGAAAGAAAATCAGAAACCTGAGAAAAGAGAAAAATATATCTCAGGAGGTTCTGGCAGAGGCACTGGGCATCAGCTTTCAGGCTGTCAGCAAATGGGAAAACGAAAGTGCCATGCCGGATGTAGCTCTCATTCCAGCCATCGCTTCATACTTCGGCGTTTCCACTGATGAACTTTTCGATTACAATGTTCTGGAAACAGAGAGAAAAGTCATGGAAATAGTGGATGAGGCCGCAAAGTGCCGGGATGAAGAGCCGGAAAGAGCAGAAAAAATTCTCAGAGCGGGATTAAAACAGTTCCCCGGCAATGGGATATTACTCAATAATCTGCTCTATACTATGCGCTCACCTGAACGAAGCGAGGAAGTCATCACTCTATGCAAAGCCCTTATTGATAATTACGAAGGCTATGCCATTGACGAGGAAATACGCTGCGACGCCATAAGAATTCTGGCTGAAACCTATGCTCAGATGGGACAGAAGAAGGCCGCGGAGGAAAGCCTTGAAAAGCTGCCGGAGATTTATTTTACAAAGCTGGGAAAAACAGCAGAGCTGCTGGACGGCGAAAAATCCCTGAATGCGGCGCAGTCTCAGCTTTGGCTCAGTTCAAATGAAACCCTGAAAATGCTTAAAATTATAAGCAATTACTGGGCGGAAAAAGGCGAGGAGGAAAAGGGAGACAAATACATCCGCATTGCAAAAGGCATAGTTGAGGTTTTTAAAAGAGAGGAACCTGATTTTGAGAGTAATGATTACTATGCTCTGATGCGTGAAACAGCGGAGAATATATAAAAAATCCCCCATACCGTTGGGTATGGGGGTAAATTTATAAAAATGTTAAATCAGGTTCAGAACGAGAGTCAGCACAACGAAAGCCAGTGCGAACCACTTAGTAGCCTTTGCAAGCTTTGCATCCAGAGACTTAGCCTTGCTCTTAGAGAGGAAGGTGTCTGCGCCGCCGGCGATAGCACCGGAAAGACCTGCACTCTTACCGCTCTGCATTAAAACGATAACCAGAACAGCAAGACCGGATAAGACCTGAAGAACAGTGAAAACAATAGTAAGTGGAGACATTTATTTCAATCCTTTCGATTATATACACTTTCACTTTTGTAGCCTTTGAAGTATAACACATGCAGGAACTTATTTCAAGTGCTTTTTTGAAGAAATTACTCTATAATGTGAAAGCGCTTGACATAAAACGCTATTTCGGCTAATATTTAGATTTGAAAGTTCGATTAAGGAGAAGATCATGGCATATAAAAGAATTCTGACAATTCAAGACGTTTCCTGTCTGGGACAGTGCTCTCTGACAGTGGCTTTGCCTATTCTTTCCGCCTGCGGACATGAGACATGTATAATCCCGTCTGCTGTGCTGAGCACTCATACAGGCGAGTTTAAGGGCTACACTTTCAGAGACTTAAGCGATGATATTCCGATGATCAGAAAACATTGGGAGCAGGAAAAAATCAGCTTTGACGCTATATATACAGGCTATCTGGGCAGTGCTCAGGAAGTGGGTTATGTGCTGGATATATTCAAAAGCCTGCTCAGACCCGAGGGGCTTATTGTGGTTGACCCCGCAATGGCTGATAACGGCAGACTTTATGCCGGATTTGATGAGCAGTATGTTAAAGCCATAAAAAATCTCTGCGCTGAGGCTGATGTACTTATTCCCAATATAACGGAAGCTGCCCTGCTTACCGGCAGAGAATACAGGGAACAGTATGACAGAGCATATGCGGAAGAGCTTATAGATGGCTTAAAGGCAATGGGTGCCTGTGATGTTGTGCTTACCGGTGTTGGTTTTGACGGCGAGCATACCGGAGTTATGGTGAGCAGCGCCAAGGGAACACAATATTATAAGCACCGTAAAATCGAGAGAACATGCCACGGTACAGGGGATATTTTTGCATCAGTATTTACGGGGGCATATTTAAGAGGCAGGGACATTTTTGAAGCGGCAAAAATTGCAGCTGATTTCACCCTTACATCAATAAAAAATACCTTGGATGACCCGGAACACTGGTACGGAGTAAAATTTGAGACTGTTCTGCCGGAACTTATTAAAAGTCTTGAGAATTGAGTGATATCCTTGTTTTGCATTTAAACGAATGCTATAATATGTAAAACACAAGTTGTTTCAATAGGAGATAAAATGAAAATTAAAGTTATGAGCGTTTTCGGCACCCGGCCGGAAGCCAATAAGATGTGCCCTCTGGTTAAAGAACTTGAGAGCAGGGAAGAGATTGAGTCCATAGTATGCGTAACAGCGCAGCACAGGGAAATGCTGGACCAGATGCTGGCGGCATTTGACGTAAAGCCCCAGTACGACCTGAATATTATGGAAAAAAAGCAGACTCTTTCCACCATTACAAGCAAAGCCATGCTGGGCCTTGAAGGCGTTTTAAACGAAGTCAGACCCGATATAGTTCTTGTCCACGGCGACACTACAACTACTTTCTCTGCGGCTCTTGCGGCTTTCTATAATCACGTTAAAATAGGCCATGTAGAAGCCGGTCTCAGAAGCTTTGATTTGCAGTCTCCTTACCCTGAGGAGGCAAACCGCCGCCTCGTTGGTGTTATGGCGGATATAAATTTCTCCCCCACAGAGAATAATGCCGAAAATCTACGGCGTGAAAATAATCAGGCTCCAATATTCATAACCGGTAATACTGCAATAGACGCATTGAAGCTTACAGTAAAGCCGGACTATGTGTTTGAGAATGAAGCTCTCCGCGGCCTTGATTTTGCGGGAAAAAAGGTTATTGCAATAACAGCGCACCGCCGCGAAAACTACGGTGAGCCTATGGAAAATATTATGTCAGCTTTTAAGCATATAGCGGAAAATCACCCTGAAGTACAGCTTGTATATCCGGTGCATTTAAGCCCCTATGTGCAGGAAATCGCCCACAGACATCTGGACGGACTGAGCAATGTGCTCTTAATCGAACCCATAGGCGTTTCAGATATGCACAACCTTCTTTCACGTTCTTATTTTGTTATGACCGACTCCGGCGGACTTCAGGAGGAGGCTCCCGCTCTCGGAAAGCCGGTTCTTGTTCTCAGAAGAGAGACAGAGCGCCCTGAGGCAGTTGAGGCAGGAACTGTCCGTGTTATCGGTACAGAGCGGCAGACAATAATAGATGAAGCAGAAGAGCTTCTCAAAGGCGCTGAGCGCTATAACGCTATGGCACATGCAGTCAATCCCTACGGTGACGGATTTGCAAGCCGAAGAATAGTTGACGATCTGCTGTATTACTTCGGCCTCAGAGAAAAACCCGCAGAAAATTTTAAAGCTTAATTGAAATTAAAGCCGGCGATAATTCGTCGGCTTTTTAGCTATCCGTAATTTAAAAGGAAGTGAAACAATCGCCGTAAAAAACGCAGTACATGGGAAATTCCCGGCGGACACATAGAAGCCGGAGAGAGCGCCTGCGAAGCGGCAAAGCGTGAGCTTTACGAGGAAACAGGCGCAGAAGAATATGAGCTTAAAGAAGTCTGCGTTTACGAAGTTAACACCGACGGTGAAATTACTTACGGAATGTTATATTTTGCTGAGGTAAGTGTATTGGGACAGATACCGGCTGAATCGGAAATCGGAGAGGTCGGCTTATTTGAATATATACCCGAAGAACTTACTTATCCTGCAATCCAGCCCTATTTGTTTGACCGGATTCAGCCGTGGCTCAATTTGCAGAGTAAGCCTGATGAATAATCCGGCGTTATTTAAAATATTTAAGGAAAAAGAGGTGGAATTATGGACTTTGAAGCAAAAAACATTATTTTGAAAAATGGTGTAAATGCTGTATTCAGAAGTCCGGAAACAGCAGATGCAAAGGAAATGAATCATTTTTTAAAAACCTGCTTTTCTGAGACGGATTTTCTTATGCGCTATCCTGAAGAATATACTCAGACAGAAGAGCAGGAGGCCGCGTTTATAGAGAGTGCAAATGCATCGGAGTATACATTGATGATTGTCTGCACCATTGACGGAGAAATTGCCGGGAACTGCACGCTGATGTTAAACCGGAACCTAAAAACAAGACATCGGGCATCAGTTGCTATTGGAATTCTCAAAAAATATTGGGGAATTGGTATTGGAACAGCCATGTTTTCCGAGATGATTGCTGCTGCAAAGGACAGAGAACTTTTGCAGATAGAGTTAGACTACATAGAAGGAAATGAGCGTGGCCGGGCCTTATACGAGAAAATGGGTTTTGTCCATACCGGAGAAAAGCCAAACGCTATAAAACTGAAAGACGGCACTTTGCTTAAAGAGTTTTCAATGGTAAAACTGCTTCAGTAGAATAAAAAAGCCTGCATATAATGCAGGCCACAGGCCGCTTAAACAGCGGCCTGTAAAATTATGTAATTTAGAAACTTTCTGTTAATGCTTTTTAACCTTCCATACCATAGCATCCCAAAGATATGCAGGAAGCTTTATCATGCGCTTTATGCGTTTAGGCTCTTTGCAAAGTCTGTAAAACCATTCAAGCCCCGCTTTCTGGTAAAATTCAGGGGCACGGGCTATGTTTCCGGCCAGAACGTCCAGACTTCCGCCTAAGCCGGCCATGAGGGGAACATTAAGTTCGTCTCTGTGATCCTCCATAAAATATTCCTGTTTGGGTGCGCCGAGACAAACGAAAAGTGCGTCGGGATCTGCGGCGTTGATTTCGTCAATAATAGGGGCGACATCTTTAAAATAGCCGTCATGGGTTCCGGCAATGATTAGGCCCGGATATTCTGCCATAAGCTTTTCTCCGGCTTTTTCAGCAACTCCCGGTTTTGCGCCCAGCAAAAACAGCTTTCCGCCTCTTTTGCTCAGAGCCTCGCAGAGAGCCTGCGCAAAGGCAATGCCGGGGAGCTTGTTGTTAATGGGATTACCGACTATTTTAGCGGCGTATATTACGCTCACACCGTCGGGCAGAACTATTTCCGAGGTCTGGAGAATATTGAGAAAACGTGCATTTTTTCCCGCTTCAATAGCAAATTCGGCGTTGGGGGTGACTACGCGGCATTTTTTGCGGTCATCTATATAAGAAAGAGCTGTTTTAACAGCTTCGTCCATTGTGAAATCGTCAAAGGCAATATTCATTACCTGTTTTTTCAAAGTATACACCTCATTTTAAATTCTATGTCTTTCTATTATAAGTCATATTGATAGAAAAGCAAGAACAATATGTTTTTAAAAATTTTTTAAAATTCGGGGAACTTTTTTCGTTTTTGAGCGTTTATATAACTGTCACCTGATAATAAAAAATTAAATCAGGTAGAAAACTATAATAAAGACTGAATTCCCATTGAAATATGAGAAAAATACTTGCCAAATTTCAAAGACAATGCTAATATGCAGGACGGGAAAAATTCAGACAAAGGAGAAAAAGTATGAAGAAGATTACAGCCCTTATTTTAACATTGGTTATGGTATTTGCCCTTGCTGCCTGCGGCAGCGACCAGCAGAAGCCCGATGCAGCCCCTGAGGCAGCAATCGGTTCTGCCGAAGAGCTTTTGAATAATGTATGGGATAAGGTAAGCGAAGACCAGAAGTTCCCCGCAATGGGCGGAGACTTTGAAAACAGCAAGGACGGTATGGCCGGTGCCTTCTCCATGGAAAACATGGATGCAGTGACTTCAAACCTCCACATTTCCGCAGAAACTGCAGCCTCCGTTTCCGAAATTGCATCCCTCATTCACTTAATGAATGCAAACACCTTTACCGCGGCTGCCTTGAAGCTCAATGACGGCGTTAATGCCGAAGACGTTGTAAACGCAGTAAAGGCAGACATTGAAAGCACTCAGTGGATGTGCGGTTTCCCCGAGTATCTGGTTGTTTACACCGTGGGTGACTATGTAGTATACGCATTCGGCGCAGAAGATCTCACCAACGACATTTTCAGAACTGCTGTTGACGCAGCATATGGTGAAAATGCAAATCTTGCCATTGAACAGACCCTGAGCTAAAACAGAGATATGTTATTTTCCAGCATAGTATTTTTATATTACTTTTTGCCGGTAGCTCTGATTTTATATTTTCTCGCCCCTAAAAAGCTGAGAAACACAGTGCTTCTTATTATAAGCCTTGTTTTCTACGGCTGGGGCGAGCCTAAATATTTGCTTTTAATGACAGCCTCAATCATTATCGGATATGTCTCCGGCCTTATGATTGAGGCCTTTCAAACTCAAAAAGCAAAAAAGATGGTTATGATTGCATCAATAACCATAAGTCTTGGCTTTCTGGCGTATTTTAAGTACACCAATTTCTTTATAGAAAACTTTAATAAGATTTTCGGCCTTTCCATTCCTGCACTTAAAATTGCACTTCCCATAGGCATAAGCTTCTACACCTTCCAGATTTTGAGCTATACTGTGGATGTATACAGAGGGGAAGTGCCGGCGCAGAGAAACCTTATAAATCTGGCGGCTTATATTTCTCTCTTCCCCCAGCTTATTGCAGGCCCCATTGTCCGCTATTCTCAGGTTGAAAATGAGCTGAGAGAGCGGGAATACAGCTTTGATAATTTCGCTCTGGGTATGAGACGCTTTGTTCTGGGCCTTGGAAAGAAGATATTGATTGCAAACATTCTGGGTGAGCTGTGCGATGCGTTCAGGGCATCCGGAGACAAGTCGGTGCTGTTTTACTGGCTTTACGCCGTGGCGTATGCACTGCATATCTACTTTGACTTCTCCGGCTATTCCGATATGGCAATCGGCCTTGGCAGGATAATGGGATTTCATTTCCCGGAAAATTTCAATTACCCCTTTATTTCAAAAAGCATAACCGAGTTCTGGCGCCGGTGGCACATATCACTGGGCTCTTGGTTCAGAGATTATGTTTATATACCTCTCGGCGGAAACAGGGTGAGGAAAGCAAGATGGTTTTTAAATATCCTTATTGTCTGGCTTCTCACCGGCTTCTGGCACGGCGCAGCATGGAATTTTGTGGTATGGGGACTGCTTTTCGCAGCGCTGCTGATTATTGAAAAGCTTTTCCTGCTGCAATATCTGGAGAAGTCCAAAGTTCTGGGAAGAATATATGTGATAATTACGCTGCTTGTAAGTTTTGTAATATTTAATGCCTCCGATATGGGCGAGGCAGTGGAGTATATTGGTGCCATGTTCGGCGCAGGAGAAATTCCACTTGTATCAAAAGAACTGATTTATTACCTTAAGGATTACGGCGTAATCCTCATAATTGCCCTTATAGGTGCAACACCGGCAGTGAAAAATCTGGTTTTGAAGCTCAGGGAAAACAAAACCGCAGAAAAGATTACTGACTGTCTGGAGCCTGTGGTTCTGGTCGGGCTTATGCTTGTGATGACTGCATTTCTGGTTGACGGTTCCTTTAACCCATTCCTGTACTTTAGATTTTAAGGAGAGACTATGAAGCACAAAAATATTATAGTGAGCGCTGTAATGATACTGTTCTTCCTGAGCCTCTCGCTTTTTGCGTGGTTTAAGCCTCAGGACAGCTTTTCCCAGAGCGAGCGCAGAAAGCTCAGCCAGCGGCCGGAACTGAATTTTCAGAGCCTTATGAGCGGAAAATATATGAAGGACTTTGATGATTACAGCCTTGACCAGTTCCCCATGCGGGATAAATTCAGAGCATTAAAAGCAAAGGTTTCATTTGATGTGCTGAGACGCATGGACAATAATGATATTTATATATCTGACGGCTATGCGGTTAAAATGGAATATCCTCTGAACGAAAGCTCAGTAAAAAGAGCGGGTCAGCGTTTTTCCTATGTATATGAGAAGTATTTAAAGGACAGCGGAGCCAAAGTTTACCTCTCTGTAATCCCCGATAAAAACTACTTTACAGCAGGGGAGGACAGGCTTTCTCTGGATTACGATAAGCTGATTTCCGACTTCAAGAGCGAAACCCAGTTCGGAGAATATATAGACATTTTTGACCTTCTCAGCATAGAGGACTATTACAGAACCGACACCCACTGGCGGCAGGAGAAAATTTTACCTGTGGCGGAAAAACTGGCAGAGGCCATGGGAACAGAGCTGAACCTTGATTTTCAGGAAAAGACTCTGGACAGGGACTTTTACGGCGTATATTACGGACAGTCTGCGCTGCCTCTTGAAAGCGAAAAGATAAAATACCTTACTAATGAGATTACAGAAAATGCCAAGGTATTTGATTTCCAGAATAATAAAGAAATTTCCGTTTACGATATGAAAAAAGCGGAGGGGAAGGACCCTTATGAAATGTTCCTTTCCGGCCCCTTGTCTCTTGTTACAATGGAAAATCCAGAAAGCAGCAATGGAAAAGAGCTTGTAATTTTCAGAGACTCTTTTACTTCCAGCCTTGCGCCCCTGCTCCTTTCAGGATACGACAAGATAACTCTGGTAGATATTCGTTATATCCACCCGGATATGGTAGGCAAATATGTAGATTTTACGGACTGCGACGTGCTGTTTTTATACAGCAGCTCTGTCCTTAACAGCAGCGAAACAATAAAATAAAAATTGAGCCTTTGAATATTTATTCAAAGGCTTGTTTTTTGAAAAAAGATGATGTATTATTGAACTACTGTGTAAAAGTATTTAAAACAAGGGGGAAATTATGAAAGAGAAGATTAGTTTAAAAGAGTATATGATTTTGCTCGTGGGCATGTTCTTTGTTTCAGTGCCTGTATATTATATTATGATGCCGAGCAAATTTGTGGTAGGCTCTCTGTCAGGTTTTATTCTGGTGCTGGCTAATTTTATTCCGCTCAAAGTCTCGGTTCTGACCTTTATTTTAAACGCCATACTTCTTGTTCTGGGCTTTTTGCTCATCGGAAAGGAATTCGGCGCAAAAACAGTAATAACCTCTTTGCTGCTGCCGGCTTACCTTGCACTCTTTGAGGTGGTTACGCCGAATCCGCCTGAGCTTACCGATAATATAATCGTAAATCTCCTGTGCTTCATTATCTGCCTGAGCTTTGGACAGACTCTGCTGTTTAATATTAACGCCTCATCAGGAGGACTTGATATTGTAGCAAAAATACTTAATAAGTATCTGCATTTTGAAATAGGCAGAAGCCTTATGATAGCGGGTTTTGTTATTGCTGCAACATCTATTTTCGTCTATGATAGAAATACTCTTATAATAAGTCTTTTGGGAACCTATATAGACGGTATTGTGCTTGACCAGTTTCTGGACGGTACTCATATCAGAAAGAAAATTTCAATTATCTCTCCTGAGTATGAGGAAATCAAGGATTTTGTAGTTAAAAAGCTTCACCGCGGTGTTACCTTATATAATGCAACAGGCGGCTGGGATAACAGTGAAAGAATAGAGCTTGTAACTATACTGCAGAATAACGAGTACGCAAGTCTGCTGGAGTATGTGAGCAAAACAGACCCCAAGGCATTTATAACTGTTTCAACTGTTGGACAGGTAATCGGACAGTGGAATCCCCATATTAAGAAGATTAAATAAAATTAAACCGCTGCAAATTGCTTGCAGCGGTTTTCTTATGAGATTAAATAAGCAGTATCAGGAGCTTAAGCCTGATACTGCTTGTTTTAATTAAAGGGATATTAGAATATGGGCTGGTTTGTAGCCATCATAGCGGCAACTCTGCCCCAAAGGACAGCAGCACCGATAGAAGTGCCACAGCCGGGATAGATAGTGCCGTAAATACCTGTGGGAGAGGTTTCGCCGGTGGAGAAGAGGCCGGGAATAGGTTTGTTGTCCTTATCCAGAACTCTGCCGCAAAGGTCGGTTTCCAGACCGCCGAATGTAACGGTGATGCAGGGAGTGTAGTAGAAAGCAGCGTACTTGGGTCCCTTTATGGGGAACATGAACTTTGCGGGTTTTCCGAAGTCCTCATCAACGCCCTTGTCTGCAAGCTCATTGTAGCGGTCAATGGTGGCTTTCAGAACTGCGGGATCTACACCCATTTTTTCTGCCAGCTCTTCAATGGAGTCTGCAAAAATATCGGGAGTGCCGGGGATGGGGCCGTTTGCAAAGGCTCTTTCAACGCTCTTATAAATCTCATTGCCGCAGCTTATGTACCAGCTGTGGTCGGAATGGGAGCGCATAAGTGCATCACCGACAACATACTGATAGCTCCACTCATTGACAACACGTTTACCGGAGGCATCAACAATAAGTCCGGCTTCCTCGTTAATACCGATAAGAGCGGGGGTAAGGCTCATGTAGTTGACCTGAACGCCGGGGGAGACAAATTCCTTTGCACCCACTTCAACACCTGCATCAATACCGGTACCTACGTTTGTCTTGGGAACATCGGTGAAGTAGCCCTTCATCTGCGGGTAAAGTCTTTCAACCTTTTCTCTGTTGGAAGCAAAACCGCCGGTAGCAAGAAGGACATTATTTGCTCTTACGGTCAGAGTACCGCCGCCTGCATATTCACATACGGCACCCTTAACCTTACCGTCCTCGAAAATGAGGTGCTTCAGGCTGCAGTTAAATACAAATTCACCGCCCAGACGCTCATATTCCTCGTGCATTGCGTAGGTGATATGGCCGCCCTGACCGGCTGACATGTAGTGTCCGCCTTCGCTGTTGTACACGCGCCAGGGAACGATGCTCTCATGAATAGGCTCAACATCCTGGCACTTCCAGCCGCAGTTTTCAAGCCACAGCAGGTTTTCATATGCTCTGTCGCAGAAGAAGCGGATTTTCTTGGGGTCTGCCTTGCCGCGGCTCTGCTCCATCATGTAATCAAACAGCATGTCGGGGCTGTCGTAGATGCCGACTGCTTTCTGCCACTTGGTACCGGGAGCCATAAGCTTACCACCGGAACGGGCAGCGGAACCGCCGGTAACACCTGCGGCTTCAACAATCAGTACATCTGCGCCTGCCTGACGGGCCTGAACTCCGGCAGCAAGGCCGCCTGCGCCGCCGCCGAGAACAAGGAAGTCAACAAAACGCTCTTCGTCCTCATGGCGCTCGCGGGGGATCTTCTTTGTAAGGGCCGCAGTTTTTGCACCGGACTTTGCGATAGCTCTGGTGGCAGCTTTTATAATACCGTCAGAAGTTCTCTCAGCTCCGATAACATAGGGAACGCCCAGAGACTGATGTTTAACTATTTCACCTGGAAGAGTTTCTACGGGAGAGGTTTTAAGACCGTATCCAACACCTCTTATTTCGCCGTGAGAGAGAATTTCAACGTTCTCAATTCTTTCCTCGGATAATGTAACAGCGACTGTAATTTTACTCGGCATACTGTCGTATCCGTTTCCGCGTGCTACTCCGGTGTAAACACCGGGTTTGAATTTGCTCATTTTTATTTTCTCCTTTCGTGATATAACGTAACAGCAAAAAATTATAATTTTTAAACTTTGTAAAGCATTGTACCATTTTATGTCTATTTTGTCTATAACTTTGTTGCAATAAAAATCTCCCGCTGTATAAACACAGCAGGAGATTTTGCACATTTAATCTTAAATTTTCAGTGAGTCAGGAAAAAGGTAAGACCGAAGAGAAGGCCGATTATCCAAGTGGCGGGCTTTACTTCTTTGGCTTTTCCGGTAAAGATAGAAATGATTGTAAAGGAGATAAGACCGAAACCGATACCGTATGCAATGGAATAGGAGAAAGGCATCATTGCCATAGTAAGGAATGCGGGAACGGAGATTTCGGCGGAAGTCCATTCAATATCGCGGACACAGTTCATCATCAGTACGCCAACATATATAAGTGCGGCGGCAGTTGCGCAGGAGGGAATGAGCTGAGCCACAGGAGCAAGGAACATTGCAATAAAGAAGAAAAATGCAGTAGAGAGAGCGGTGAGACCGGTTCTGCCGCCTTCACCTACACCGGCGGAGCTTTCAACGAAGGTAGTGACGGTGGATGTGCCGCAGACAGCGCCTACTGCGGTTGCAATCGCATCTGACATCATGGCCTGATTCATTCTGGGAACGTCACCGTTCTTTTCCAGCAGATTTCCTCTTGCACATGCTCCGTAAAGAGTGCCCAGAGTATCAAACATATCCACCATGCAGAAAGCAAGAGCGGTAGATAAAATAGCAAAGATAAAAGCCCCTGTGCCGTTTTCTTCTATAAAGGGAGCAAAATTAAAGCCCTCGGTAAAGACCTTTCCGAATGCTTCACGGCCGAAGTCACCGAAAGCGGTAAAGGGATTAAAGGAAAATCCGGCACCGAATCCGTCATAAAATCCGGGGATTGTAAAGCCTAAAAGATAGTAGGCGGCAGTTCCGCCCAGAATACCGAAGAGGACACTTCCTTTTATTTTGCGCTGGCTCATTATTGCAATAGCCAGAACGGATGCGAGAGTTACCAGAACGGGCATAATGCTGGCCCAGCTTACATTGCCGGAGAAGAGATTGAGGGAGGTAAGCCCTACAAGGGTGGCTCCGTTATCGACTATAATTCCGGCGTTCTGCATACCGAGAAAAGCGATGAAAAGACCGATACCGGCGGGAATTGCGGTGCGGACAGCTTTGGGGATTGCTTCAAAAATTTTCTTGCGCAGACCGGTGAGAGTGAGCACAATGAAAATAAGGCCGTCAAGCATTACAAGTACAAGTGCGTTTGCATATGTAAAGCCAAGACCGAAGCAGACTGTATACACAAAGTATGCGTTAAGACCCATGCCGGAGGCCAGAGCCAAGGGCAGATTTGCCATTAAGGCCATTAAAACTGTACCGATTATTGCGGAAAGTGCGGTGGCAATGTAAATGGCGTTATAAGAGACTGTTCCCAGTTCGGAGAACATTCCTGCATTTACCATCAAAATGTACGACATTGCCATGAAAGTTGTGAAGCCGGCTACAAGCTCGGTACGGACAGTTGTACCCCGCTCCTTAAGGTGAAAGAATTTTTCCATAGTAATCTCCTCTATTCTCTAATTTAAACACAATATAATATGATACAAAAAAATGAAATGAAATGCAAGCTGAAAATCTCCCCGGCGGAAATTACCCGCCGGGGAGAAAATCTACATTGCCTCTATTTCTTTTATTATGTATTCGTTACCTGTCACAAGAAATGTATTCGGCCCGTGGCAGTAGGGACATTCCTTGCCGTATTTTAAAGTGGGATAGGTTTTCATGCAGTCCTCACAGAAAGTTACGGCTTTGATAGGCTCTACTTTTAACTCGGTTTCCTTTAACAGGTCGGAACGGCGCCTTGCATATTTCCAGAAATCAACCAGATAGTCCGGAATAATGGAGCTTACCTCTCCAACCTGAACGGTGACGGAGTTTACGGCAGAGAGCTTGTTTTCTGCTGCCAGCTTTTCAACTGTCTCGATTATATAAATTACAGTTCCTAATTCATGCATTACTTATTCAGCGCCTTACGTTTAAGAATTTTTATCTTGCGCTTTGCCATGTATGGGAGAATGGCTTTGAGCTTGTCATCGATATTCCACATGGTAGATGCCTCGGGCATATCGCGGCTGAGCGTAATAGCGTCAAACTCGCACTTGGTAGTGCAGATACCGCAGCCTATGCACTTATGCTCATCAACCTCGGCAGCGCCGCATTTAAGGCAGCGGGCAGCTTCTTTCCTGATCTGCTCCTCGGTAAGGGGAAGACGGTCGTTGGAGAAGGTCTTGACCTTTTTAAGATCGTGAGCGGGAACCTGACGCTTGCAGGAATCGTAACCGCCGAGAGGTATTGCAACGTTGTCTTTATCCAGCTCAATGAAGTCTCTCAGGTTACGGCCTATTGTAAGGCTCTGACCTTCCTGAACGAAGCGGTGCAGGGAAATTGCACCCTCACGGCCCTGAGCGATAGCGTCTATTGCAAACTTAGGTCCGGTGAGAACATCGCCGCCCACGAAAATATCAGGCTGTGCGGTCTGATAGGTGACAGCTTCTGCGATTGCAAGACCCTTTTCAGTGGTTTTAAGATCACCGACATCAAGCTTACCCCAGTCAATAACCTGACCGATTGCACCTATTACGCTGTCAAGCTCAATGGTTTCAAATTTACCGATGCCCACGGGCTTTCTGCGGCCCTTTTCGTCAGCCTCGCCAAGCTCCATGATTTCCACCTTTATACCGGAAACCTTACCGTTGTTACCGAGAATTTCCACAGGTGCGTTGAGGAAACGGAACTTAACGCCTTCACTTACAGCCTCTGCGTATTCTTCGGGATCTGCGGGCATTTCGGCCTCGGAACGGCGATAGATAACGTATGTCTCCTCAGCACCGAGACGGACTGCGGTACGGCAGGCATCCATTGCAACGTTGCCGCCGCCGACAACAGCGCAGCGCTTTCCAATCTGAGGCTTATTGCCCAGATTGACTTCACGCAGGAACTCAACAGCACCGAATACACCCTCAAGGTCTTCACCGTTAACACGGAGAGAACTGGACTTCTGAGCACCTATGGCAAGGTAGAAGCCCTTTACGCCCTCGTCGCGAAGCTGCTGAATGGTGATGTCCTTACCGACTTCCACTCCGCATATGAACTCAACGCCCATCTGCTTCAAAACTTCGATTTCGGCATTTACTACATCTTTTTCAAGGCGGAAGTTAGGAATTCCAAGGGTGAGCATACCGCCCGGAACAGGGTTCTTATCATAAACCTTTACCTTATAACCCATGTTTGCAAGGAAGTATGCACAGCTCATACCGGCAGGACCGGCACCGATAACTGCAATCTTCTCGTCATAGCCCTCATAGCTGGCCTTGTAGTTCCAGAGAGGAGGTATGTAACGGTTTTCTTCTTTAAGTTCAAGCTCGGCTACAAATCTCTTAATCTCGTCTATTGCAACGGGCTTATCTATACGGCCTCTTGTACATGCGTCCTCACAGCGGCGGTTGCATATGCTGCCGCAGACAGCGGGGAAGGGGTTGTCCTTCTTAATAAGTGCAAGTGCTTCTTTATATTTACCCTGAGATGCAAGCTGGATGTAACCCTGAACAGGGATGTGAGCGGGACATGCGGCCTTACAGGGAGCAGTACCGGTGGAATAGCAGTTTACACGGTTATCCTGCTTGTAGTTGGGGCTGTATCGCTCAGGACCCCATTCCAGATCATCAGGAAGATCGACTTTAGGATATTTAATGGGGCCGTCCTTGGTGCAGAGCTTCTGACCAAGCTTAACAGCACCGGCGGGGCAGACCTCAACGCAGCGGCCGCAGGCAACACAGTTATCCTTGTTGACATGGGCAATATATGCGCTGCGGGACATATTGGGTGTGTTAAAATACTGAGATGTACGGAGTGCAAAGCACACGCCGGGGGCGCAGTTGCAGATTGCAAATATTCTCCGCTCACCGTCTATATTAGTAATCTGGTGGCAGTAGCCCAACTCCTCAGCACGTTTAAGAACCTGCAATGCTTCTTCCTTGGTGCAGGGCTTACCGAGACCGGATTCAACCATGTAATCGGCAAATTCACCCAGACCTATGCACCAGTAGTCTTTAATGTCGCCGGAGCCAACATTTCTGTGAGTTTCACAGAGACGGCAGGCACAAATACCGAGGCCTATATGACCGTCGTATTTATCCAGCCAGTAGGAAATGTGCTCTACGCTGACGGATTCGGATGTTGCGGGAATGGCTTTTTCAACCGGAATAACATGCATACCCACTCCGCCGCCTCCGGGAGGCACCATTGGAGTAAGACCATCAAGGGGCAGGAAAGACATACGCTCGAAGAAGTCACAGATTTCAGGATGCTTTTCCACTACTTCCGGGTTCATATTTGCAACTTCTGCAAAGCCGGGAACGTAAATAGGCAGGATATAGCGCTTAAATTCCTGAGTGTGAGGATTGCCGCATTCACCCCAGTGATATTCAAGCAGACCTATTTTTGCCATTTCAGCAAGCTTTGCTTCAAGTCTGGTTTCCTCCCAGCCTGTCATTTTGGCAAGCTGTTCCAAAGAATAGGGCGTACGCATTTTCATGGTGAGTGCAATGTCCACCATCTCATCATCCAGAACATTTACAAGACCCCAGTATTCAGGGTCACTTGTGTCCATAGGAACAAGTCCTAATTTTTTCGGAAGCCGGTCCGTCATTTTCTTACCCAGCTTCAAAAGCTTTTCTTTATTAGTTACCATGCAGATTTTATCCCCCTCTGTAATGTTTGAATTATACAAGCTCTTACTTTGTTAATCATATCACATTACGAACAAAATGTCACCAAAAATATTAACAAAAATCAAGAAAATGACCGAATAAATGAAACTATACAAACACATTTAAGTGTCATTATATTAACGTGCAAAATGCAAAATAATTGGCGCAAAGCGGCATTATACAGCCGGATTGCGCCGGAAAAAAGCTTCATTTAGGCAGCATAGTACCTCTATGGTCAATGGTGTAATCACCCTGAAGCAGAATTTCGGATACAGGAACTATTTTATATCCCTGGGACTGGAGAGATTCTATTATTCCGGGCAGAGCCTCGGGAGTATGTTCGGCGGCATTATGGAAAAGAATTATGCTGCCGGGTTCTATGTTCTTTAACACTCTTCTCTGGATTTCATCGGCGGGAATTCCTTTCCAGTCCAGACTGTCAATGTTCCACTGTATGGCCTTCATACCTATTCTGTTTATTGCTTTAACAACGTGGTCATCATATTCGCCGTAGGGGCAGCGGACGAGAGTGGGACGAACACCGGTAATGGCTTCTATTTTATCGTTGCATTTGTTGAGATCGGCAACTATCTGATCTTCGGTAAGTTTGGAAAAATGAGCATGAGTAGATGAGTGGTTCATTACTTCATTTCCGGCATCTGAAAGAGCCTTAACCGATTCAGGGTATTTATCTACCCAGTCTCCCACCAGAAAGAAGGTAGTGTTTATGTTGTATTTATTCATTATGTCTATTAAAGTCTGTGTGTCCTCGTTGCCCCATCCTGCGTCAAAGGACATGGCAACCACTTTATCCTCCCGCTGAACATTGTAAATGGGCAGCAGCCTTTCCGTTGCAGATGCCCCCACTATTGCAGGACTGTTGACCGCCCAGAATATAAGCACTACTGCCAAAACCATACCAAGCGCAGAAAAGAGTTTTTTGTACTTCTGGATAAATCCTCTGATGTCAATCATGTTCATCACTCCTTTTTGTACATGTTATGTCAGGGCCTCAAAAAATATGAAAAAATCGAAATAGACAATAAAATTGTGTTAAGTATTAAACAATGGGCAAAAAGTATTGAAATTTATAACTTTTACGAGTACAATATAAATAGTTTCTCGAAGAGACAATCCTGAGGAGGTAAAATGATGGACAGGAACAGTTTCATTTATAAAAATTTTATGACAATCCTGAACTATGAATTAGTTCCGTGGGAAGCCGATGCACACGAGGACAGCAAGCTCGACTATTCCATGCTCAGCATGAGAAATATTTATGACTTCGCTACTACTTTGGATATATCAGATGTTAAGCCGATACTTCTTCGTCAGGCCAGATATAACAATGCTCTTGCAAATGAAGGTCTTGAAAAGGAAGACGGTGCCAATATAGGCAGAATTATGATGGAGCAGAGCTCCAACGTCCATAATCTGGCCCGCGCAAGAACAGTTGCCGCGCTGGATGCATGGGCTTCCGGCTCCAGACTCCCTGTTATAGTCAACGCAGACAGCGTTTATCAGGGCATAGGCGTCTGCCTGCCCCTGCAGGAATACGCCATGGAAGAGGATATGGGTCAGAGCGCCTATTACAGATCTCTGGTAATTTCCAACCTGTCCGCTATCAGTTTCAAACGCCGGGTCGGTGAAAACGGCGAATTCAGCAGCTCTGTCTGTGCAGGTCTGGGCGTTGCAGCCGCTGTCTGCTACCTCAGAGGCGGTTCTTACGAGGATATTACTAAGGTAATGCGTAAGACTTACAGCATTACTCAGGGTCTTAACTGCACTGATGATGAGCCTCTGGGCGCTGCAAAGCTTGCTCTGGGTGTTGAGGCAGGACTTCTGGCAGTTGAGCTGTGGCACGCAGGCAGACTGTAAGGCAATTTAATAAAG
>JAHHRQ010000010.1 GCA_020025715.1 Oscillospiraceae bacterium
GTGCGGCATACCAAGTGGGAAACTCCCTCCTGCACCGTGTATCCCGACGGAGATCGGGTCACAATAATCTGTGACGATCCTGTGAGAGCCCCCGCCGCCGGTCAGTCCGCCGTACTTTACGACGGAGACAAGGTTCTCGGCGGAGGCTTTATAATTCAAAACTAAATTAAATTTATAAAAAAATACCACCCGATTGGGTGGTATTTTTGTTAGCTTATTGGCTTATTTGTAGTTGTGGGCGTCCTGAAGCACCATTTCTTTTACTTTCAGCAAACGAACCTTGGTGGCGTTCTCGTTCTCTTCCAGCTTCATGGAAATATACTTGATATTCTCAGTCAGCTCGGGAATCATAACGTATTCCAGTGCATTAACGCGGCGGCGGGTCTTTTCGATCTCCTCCGCAAGCAGCTGCATGGTCTTTTCCACCTGTGCCAGCTCCAGCATATCCTCAAAAACCTTTGCCATTTTTTCCAGCGCGTCATCAAGCTCGCCGGAAGTCTGAGCAAAACCGTAGGGATAAATTTCCGTAGGGTCGTTGTTTTTGGTCTGGAAACTGTACTGAGGTACGTTTACGCTCATGATGTTCTTATATTTAAGCCCTAATTCCACGCTCTGGCGCGGATACAGCAGCGCCTGTTCCAGCATTTCGGGGCTCATGATTGCGCTTGCAACCTGAAGAGAAGCAAAGGCATCAGTGAGGCCTTCCTCAACGCGGGTACGCAGCTGTTTATTGAGCTTTACCACGTCCATAAACTGGCGCATCAGCTCGTCACGCTTATCTTTCAGAAGCTTATGACCGCGGCGGGCGGTTTTGAGCCTGCCTTTGAGCTGGTTGAGAACCATTCTGGTCGGGGTTATAGCAGTGCCTGCCAAAAAGCATCACCTCCGTAATTTAATAATAAAAAGGGTTTACTTCTTGGGCATGTACTTGTCGATGAGCTCGGGCTTGATACGCTTGAGTTCACGCCGAGGCAGTATGCTTAAAAGCTCCCAGCCTATGTTCAGAGTCTCTTCGATAGAACGGTTGGTGTCGTTGCCCTGGCTGACGTAGCGCTTCTCGAATTCATCAGCGAACTTTGCGAAGAGCTTATCGTCATCGGAAAGGGCAGCCTCACCCAGAATAGTCATGAGTTCCTTAGCGTCCTTACCACGGGAGTAAGCGGCGAACAGCTGGTTCATAGTACCGGCATGGTCCTCACGGGTCTTTCCTTCACCGATACCTTTATCTTTCAGACGGCTCAGAGAAGGCAGAACGTCCACAGGAGGAACAATACCCTTACGGTGCAGTTCACGGCTCAGGATGATCTGACCCTCGGTGATGTAACCGGTAAGGTCGGGGATGGGGTGAGTCTTATCGTCCTCAGGCATGGTCAGAATGGGTATCATGGTGATAGAGCCCTTCTTGCCCTGACGACGGCCTGCACGCTCATACATGGTGGCAAGGTCGGTGTACAGGTAGCCGGGGTAGCCGCGGCGGCCGGGGACTTCCTTCTTAGCTGCGGAGACTTCACGAAGAGCCTCAGCGTAGTTTGTAATATCAGTGAGGATAACCAGAACCTGCATGTCCTTCTCGAATGCCAGATACTCGGCAGCGGTCAGGGCCATACGGGGGGTAGCTATACGCTCAACAGCAGGGTCATTTGCAAGGTTGGAGAAAACAACGGTACGGTCGATAGCGCCGGTGCGGCGGAAGTCGTTAATGAAGTACTCGGATTCCTCGTAGGTGATACCGATTGCAGCAAAGACAACAGCGAAGGTCTCGTTGTCGCCCAGAACTCTTGCCTGTCTTGCAATCTGAGCTGCAAGAGCGGCGTGGGGCAGACCGGAGCCGGAGAATATAGGCAGCTTCTGTCCACGAACCAGAGTGTTCAGACCGTCGATGGTGGAAACACCGGTCTGAATGAATTCTGCGGGGTATGCACGGGCAGCCGGGTTCATAGGCAGACCGTTGATGTCCTTGTGGTCCTCAGCAAGAATTGCAGGACCGCCGTCGATAGGCTGACCCATACCGTTAAAGACACGGCCCAGCATATCCTCGGAAACAGCAAGCTCCTGAGGATGACCGAGGAAGCGAACCTTGGACTCGGCAAGGTTAATTCCCTGTGCGGATTCAAACAGCTGAACAACAGCCTTATCGCCTTCAACCTCAAGCACCTTGCAGCGGCGGACTTCGCCGTTGGGGAGCTCGATTTCGCCCAGCTCGTCGAAGGTAACGCCTTCAACGTGCTCAACAACCATCAGAGGGCTGGCGATTTCTCTTATAGTTTTATACTCTTTAATCATTCGTCCTCACCTCCGGCAATGACTGCCTCGATTTCCTTCTTCATCTGGGCCTCGATTTCGTCGTAAACGGGGTCAAAGCCGTTAGGATCAGCCATCTTAGCACGGCCGATCTTCTCTCTGGCGTCGATGACGAAGAGAGCGTTCATGTCTGCGCCCTTCTGGAGAGCATCACGGCAGAGAACGTCGTACTGCAGAACCATGTCAAGGAGTCTGAACTGCTTCTTGTAGGAGGAGTATGCGTCCTCATCAACGAAAGCGTTCTGCTGCAGGAAGTCCTCACGGAGCATCTTAGCGGTCTCCATGGTAAGTCTGTCAGCAGGGCTCAGAGCATCCTGACCGACCAGACGGACGATTTCCTGAAGTTCATTCTCTTCCTGCAGAATGTGCATGGCCTTCTCACGGTTCTTCATGTACTTCTCGCCGAAGTTCTCAGTGTACCAGGGACGGAGAGTATCAATGTAGAGGGAGTAAGAAGTCAGCCAGTTGATTGCAGGGAAGTGACGGGCATATGCAAGGCTGGAGTCAAGAGCCCAGAAGACCTTTACTATACGCATGGTAGCCTGAGAAACAGGCTCGGAAATATCACCGCCGGGAGGTGAAACAGCGCCGATAGCGGTGACGGAGCCGCGGCGCTCATCGGAGCCGAGGCACTCAACAACGCCGGCTCTTTCGTAGAACTGAGCCAGACGGGATGCCAGGTAAGCGGGGTAACCTTCTTCACCGGGCATTTCTTCCAGACGACCGGACATCTCACGCAGAGCCTCAGCCCAGCGGGAAGTGGAGTCAGCCAGAACTGCAACGTCGTAACCCATATCACGGAAGTACTCAGCAATGGTGATACCGGTGTAGATAGAAGCCTCACGAGCTGCAACAGGCATATCGGAGGTGTTGGCTATCAGAACGGTACGCTTCATCAGAGGCTCGCCGTTGCGGGGGTCCTTCAGTTCGGGGAACTCCATCAGAACGTCGGTCATTTCGTTTCCGCGCTCGCCGCAGCCGATGTAGATAACAACATCAACGTCGGACCACTTTGCCAGCTGGTGCTGAACAACGGTCTTACCGGAACCGAAAGGTCCGGGGACAGCAGCGGTACCGCCCTTGGCTATGGGGAACATGGTATCGATGATACGCTGTCCGGAGTTCATAGGACGGCTGGGAACGTACTTTCTTGAATAAGGTCTTGCGATACGGACGGGCCAGCGCTGAATCATATCCAGCTTTCTCTCAACGCCCTTCTCGTCTCTTACAACAGCGATAATATCGGTGACAACATGCTCACCGCTCTCAATGCTCACGACCTCGCCGGAAATTCCGCGGGGAACCATGATCTTGTGGAGGATAGCGCTGGTTTCCTGAACAGTACCCAGTACATCGCCGGGGACGACTTTGTCGCCGGGCTTTGCAACAGGAACGAAGTCCCACTTTTTCTCTCTGTTGAGGGCGGGGACATCGGTGCCTCTGGTGATGCAGTCGCCGGAAATGGCGCGCATCTCAGGCAGAGGACGCTGAATACCATCATAGATATTGTCCAGCATACCGGGTCCGAGCTCAACGCTCATGGGCATACCGGTAGTTTCAACAGTAGCGCCGGGGCCAAGGCCGGAGGTCTCTTCGTAAACCTGAATTGAAGCCTTGTCGCCGGTCATATTAAGGATCTCGCCTATAAGTCTCTGAGAGCCGACACGGACAACGTCGGAAACGTTGGCGTCTGCAAGTCCCTCTGCGACTACAAGCGGTCCGGATACTTTGGTAATAGTTCCGCTCATTTACATACCTTCCTTTTTTGTAATTGAAGGAGCTGGGGGCTAAAGAAGTTTATTCTCAGTCGCCCAGTATGTTCGTGCCAACGGCACGCTCGACAGCGGCCTTCAGTGCCGACTGTCCAAGTCCTATGGAGCCCTCTCTGCCGGGTATCAGAATGATAGCGGGAGTGGGTCTGTCCTTAAATTTGTCTATCTCATGCTGGAGCTGAGCCGCAAGATTTTCCTCAATGTAGATTATTGCGTAATCATCGTTTTCACGGGTAAGCTCGCGGAGAGTGTGGGAAGCCTCAGCAGCGTCCACAACGGGGTAGGTTTCAAGGCCCAGAGCCTTAAATCCCATGACGGTCTCTCTGCCGCCGATAACAGCGATTTTAAGCATACAGATCACGCAGCCTTTCCCGGATAACTCCCGGCTCTATGCCGGACAGTCTGCCCGTAAGGATCATTCTTACAGCAGTTATCTCTCCCTCAACAGCAGCGAGGTAGGAGACAACAGGCTCGGCGCCGTAGCTTACAAGCTTTGCGCCCTTGAGATAGGTGTTAACGGCATTGTCGCAGCTGAGCTCAAACTCAGTCATAGAGCCGCCGTTTGCAGCTTCTGCGCCCAGAGCAGCAGCCTTGTCGAGGCCGGAGTGGGCAAAGAGTGCGGCGATGCCTTCGCCGTCACCTGCGGCAATGATTCTGTCCACATCAACTCTGCCGCCGGGAATGAGCACTTCTCTCAGGAAGTCTGCATCCTTGCCCATGCGGAGGGTTCTGACTGCGCTCTTAAGGTTTGCACTGTCGATTAAGACTTCGGCATAGCCCTGAAGAAATGCGCTGCCTGCGGACTTTGCAGTAGCTTTCAGCTCTGCAAAATAGGCCTTATCCAGCACGAAATCCGCAAGCTGGGGATTTCCGGTGCGGGCAAGAGTGCTTTTAGCCTCCTGTACGGCCTGAGCAGGAATAGGAGGAAGCTCCGTAAACCGCTCTTCATTATAGATTTCAAGGAGCTCGTCGGGGGTAAATCTGCCGGAGTCACTCATAATGGACTTTGCGTCAAGTCCCATAGCTTCGGCCTTAATAATGGCCTTGAGGTTGTGGTAGTCATATTTCATTCTGAAAACGTCTACCAGCTCTCTGTCGGGAGAGAGCTCCTGAAGCTCGTTGAAAACGCTCCGGCGGTGGCCCGCCAGCTCTGCTTCAATTTCCTTTGCGCTCATCTGAGACATGTCTGCATAGCCGCAGTCTGTAAGGAGCTTTGCAGCCTCCTCAAAGCTGCCTGCGTCCAGCATACGCTGGGCTCTGTCATTATTGAGAAGTTTTGGCTCCCTTGCCCGCAGCATAGCGGACAGGCACAGATAAGCTTCTTTTTTATTAGACAATTTTTTCCCTCCCTGTCTCGGGATAATATGTGCGCTTATTCAAAGAGAACGCCCGCGATCTCAGAGGACATCTCGCTTCTGCAAAGTTCAACCAGCAGTTCAACAGTGCAGTTGACCTCAATACTTCCTCTGCGGAGGATAAGGCCGCCGGCGAAATCGCCGGTGCTGTCGGAAAGACGGAGTTTGCCGCCCAGAGCGCTGATAAGCTTTTCGCCTACTGCGGCTCTGTCTTTGGCGTTGAGAACGATTTCCTCATCGCCGGTAACGGAGGCTTCCTTTGCAAGCTTTGCAAGGAAGGCAACGTATTTATCCTCGGGAAGCTCAACGATCTTTTTAACAGCCAGTTCAAAGCTCTTGGAAACCATCTCCTGCTTGAGGGCCAGAATGCTCTTCTTAGCCTCCATGCGGGCGATACGCTCCATGCTGTCGACCTTGTCCTGACAATCCTTGACGCCTACGCGGATTTTCTCGCTGTAAACGTCTTTGGCTTTCTTATCATAATCCTCGCGGATACTCGCGCACTGCTGCTCGGCCTGAGCGAGGATCGCGTCGGCCTGTGCCTTTGCGTCGGCCTGGATATGCGCGACTATTTTTTCAGTGCCTTTCATAGTATCTCCTGTCAAAAAGTTTTTTTAATCAGATAACGACCTTGCCCAGCATCATGAAGGAAGCGAGCAGAGAAAGAATTGCGTAGAACTCAACGGTGATACAAAGGATCATGCCCTTGGACCAGTCGTCAGGCTTTTTAGCAAGAATGTTAACGGATGCAGCTGCAACTTTACCCTGTGCAATACCGGAGAGCAGACCGCCGAGAGCGATAGGCAGGCAAGCGCAGAGGATCTGCATACCCTGAGCAACGGACATGTCAACGGAGAGCTTGCCGAAAGCAAGGAACCAGATAACGAAGCCGTACAGACCCTGGGTACCGGGGATAACCTGAAGGATCATTGCTTTACCGAACTTGCTGGGGTCCTCGGAAACAAGGCCAGCACCTGCTTCACCGGCGATGCCGGTACCTTTTGCAGAACCGATACCTGCAAGAACTGCTGCGAGACCGGCGCCCAGAAGGCCCAGTGCAAAACCGCCTATGTTGCTAAGAAAATCCATGTTTAATTTCCTCCTAATATAATATATAGGTTTTTAAAATACTTTTTCTGTGTCAGTTCTCTTTAGCTCTGACATACTTGCTCCTGACTGCCAGGGGCTTGAAGGGCTTGCCGCCGTCGGAATAGAACTTTCCGAAGAACTCGAGGCACTGAAGTCTCAGGTCATGGACGAAGCAGCCCAGAAGGTTAAGACCGAAGTTGAGGGCATGGCCCACAAGGAAGATTAAAAGGAATGCAAGCACAGTGCCTACATTAAGTCCCATGCTTTCAGCGGGCATAACGGCAATGGTGTTAAAGACCTGAGCGACAACACCGCCGGCCAGCATAAGGGCCATGATACGGGAGTAGCTCAGAATATCACCGAACCAGCCGGTAGCGGTATTATAGATGCAGCCGAAAGCAGCGCCTATCTTACCGAAGATACCCTTGGAGTGGCGTCCGGCACCGAAGAGGAGCAGAACGAGACCCGCAATAAGGACTATTTTTCCGGGAAGAGCCAGAGCAGGCACAATGTTCATCATGCCGAGGGCAAGGAGAACGCCGCCGACAAGGATGACCCACAGGGGACCTTCCTCGAAGATACCGTCCATAAGGTTGCCGTTCTTTTTCTTCTCCACGAAGGAAATGATCATACCGAAGTTCAGGTGGATAACGCCGAGAACCATAGCGCCGTAAAGCACCAGTTCACTGTCGTTGACAGGGCTGAACAGGTAAGGCAGACCTTCCCAAGTGCTCTGGGGGTTAATCATATGTACTATACGGTAAGGTGCGTCACCGAACAGGCCGCCTGTAAGGGCGCCCATTACGAATGTGGCGATACCTGCGTACAAAAGCAGCTGGCAGAATGCCTGTGTGCCGCCTCTGGGCTTTATTTTTGCCATAGCCACGAGAGCTGCGGCAATCATAATTATACCGTATCCCATATCTGCCATCATAAGTCCGTAGAACAGGATGAAGAATGGGGCCATAAGCGGGTTTGCGTCCACAGTGCCGTAGGTGGGCAGAGAGTACATGTTGGTAACCATGTTAAGGGAGTTTGTGACGGCGTTGTTCTTGAGTTTAACAGGAACAGAGGGATATTCTTCCTCTTCGGGATCTCTTGTATCCCATGCGCAGTCGTAGCTTTCGAAAATTTCCTCCAGCTCTTTTACATTCTCCTCAGGTACCCAGCCTTCCATCATAACGGTGGTTTCGGTGCCGTAGAGCTTATCTTCAGCTTCGGCAAGGGCTGTCATGGTACTTACTCTGTCGCATGCCATTTTAAGGCTTTCGCGGTGGACATTTTCGCTCTTTATCTGCTCGGCGCAGGCAATTTTCTCCTTGCCCAGCTCGGTAAGAGCCTCATTTGCACGCAGGGTGCACTCTCTGGCGCTTCCCTGCATACCGCTAAAGGATACGGCGGAGAAGTTAAAGCCTCTGAGGCATTCCTGTACTGCGGTGAGAGCTTCTTTTATGCAGACAACGAGCACATAATTCTGGGTTTTATCTTTGGAGACCGTAAAGAGCTCAGCTTCATCGGAAGCCTGACTCAGAGCGCTCTCCACATCGGAAAGCTTAATTTTTGCAGGAATAGAGCCCATTACAAGGCTTGTACGCTCTGTTCCCTCAGTGTCAAGAGAAAGTTCCAGATTGAGCCACGGTTCAAGGGACTCAATGATTCCGCGCTGACGGCTTTCCTCGGCGCTAAGGCGCTTAATCTTATCGTCAGCAGCAGTTATCCGCTCTGCCACGGCGAGAGCCGCGTTGATGCCTTCTTCTGAAATAAGTTCTTCAGAATCGACCTCAGGCGTTGCGGACAGGAGCTTACTTTTGGCCGGTGCGTATTTGTTGAGAAGAGTGATTGCATGGCTCAGGGCGCTGTGCTTTGCTTTAACCGCCATGACCTTGCTTTCTTCACGGCTCAGAATTTTTTCAGCCTCTGAACCCTGAATTTCCTCTCCGATTTCGGAGAACTCCACACATCCGTGCTTCTGGAGCTCGCGCAGTAACTCATCCTTACGGGAGCGAACACTCACCAGCCGGAGTCTCTTCATTTTTAAAATGGCCATGTCAGTTGTTCACTATCCTTTCCACTACGAGAGCTGCTGCTTGCTCAAGTTTTGCTTCCGCTTTGGCGCGGAGCGCTGCTTTTTTGTTCTCGAGCTCACCGGAAAGACCGCCCGCATCGGATTTGGCTTTTTCGTTTGCTTTCTTACTGAGCTCAGACAGTTCAAGTTCAGCCTTGGCAGCGGCAGCCTCTACGGCAGCTTTGCCGGCTGTTTCAGCGTCAGAGAGCATTTGCTTGGATTTAAGTTCAGCCGCAGCCGCTGAGGCCTTGGCCTGAGCCTCGGCACCGGCAATACTCGTAATCGCTTCAAATGACATTGGCACACCCCCTCTTTATAAATTTATTTGCTGAGTCCACAATGTTTCTCCTTTGTTCAAAACATTATCTCTGGTAACTACTCTATGATACCGCAAAATTGCTCTTCTTTCAAGGCAAAGTTGGGCTTTATTTTGACAAATTTACTACATATGTCTCAGCACTGTTACAGCCTTGTACTTTTTTATTATAAATCAGGCAATCTTTAAATGTCAATCAATTCACACAATCATTTTATCGTTTTTGTCCAACTCATTTATGCAAAATAGTCAATTTGTCAGATTTTCAGATTGTTAAAAAATGACCGGTAAATTTCTGATAACTTACCGGTCACACCTGAATTCTTTTATTCTTTGTCCTGATATAAATCAAAAAGTTACTATTTTTACTATTTTTGTCTTTTCTCAAAAATTATATCACATTGCTTGCCCGAGGCGGCATCAACATATATTTTTACACCCATTCCCCTGCTGTCGGCGCAGGAGAATTCATAACATGCAAAATCCCGCCCCGCCGGACTTTTCTTTATCACTTTCCGGCTCTCGGCAACTTTAAGGCTTGGGGGAATACTCTTTGAAGCCTCTTCTTCGGAGATTTTCCATTCTGCGTCCGTGTCGCCGGAACTGTATGAAAGGGCATTAAAGCCGTAAACTGCGCCGTTATCCATAGCAACGGAAATTTTAATTTCATTGTTGAGACAGAGGGCATCATTTTCCACCTTGCAGAAGCGCATATTGCACACAGCGCCGTTAATTTCCTTATCCGCCAGTTCCATGTTTTCAAAGCCCTGCTTTTTGAGAAAATCTGCCGCAACCGCTTCCGCCTGCTCGGCGCTGATTTTAATCTCACCCACCAGACGCCTGTTCTGCATACTCTCAACACCTGCCGGGCTTACGCATATGCTCATATCTCCGGCGCTGTAACAGCTTCTCCCCTGAGTGCCCTCATAGTCATATTCCTTCTGAAGCTCCTCTATCTTTACACCGGCATACTTTGAGACAAGCTCAATCATTTCCTCCTGACTTAAATCCCCGTTCACGGAATTATCCTGTTCCTTGCCCAGCTTACCGTCATAGATAAGCTCTGCCATGGGCGTAAACTCGTTTTCATAGCTGTAAAGCCTTTCGCTGAGCTTTTCCGTGCCGTCATCTGCCAGCACGTTTCGGTGGTCAATCTCCCGGCTGTCCATTATAACAAGGCCGGAGTTCACCCCGCTGCGCAGCTCATCCAGATAGTCGGCAAAGTCGGAGGCAATTTCAGACATTTCCGAAAAACTCTCCCGCTGCTGGTCGGTAAAGCCATCCTCAATAGCTCCGAAATTTATGGTGTAGGCATAGTCTCCCGCTCTATTAAGGAAAGCGGAAATCTGCTCAAGCTCCAAAGTCGAAAAAGGCAGGGTAGATAAAGCCGCCTCAGCCGCCAAAGCGTTGGCGTAAATCTCGGAGCACACCTTTCCGCTCATGGAGCCGCCCACTGTGTAAACGCTCTTTTCCAGCGCATCACTCAGACCTCTCGCTGCGGCAACCGTCTCTTCAAAGGCCATTGCAGAGCTGTAATTTGCGGCAAGACGGTAATCGGCAAGGTTTTTATGCTCCTGCCAGATGTAAAGGCCGGAAACCGCAGCCCCGACCAGAATGTAGGTTCCTAAAATGATTTTATATTTTTTACGCATAAAAAACACCCCTTTCAGGCTATTATTTCCTGAAAAGGGTGTTTTATTTATCTGCTTATTTGCTTAATTTTTCAATAGCGGTGTTCATACGGGAAAGAGTTTCCTCACGGCCTAAAATGCGGCAGATTTCAACTGCACCGCCGGGGGTGACAGCCTTACCGGCAGCGGCAATGCGGACAGGCCACATAACCTTTGCATTTTTAGCGCCCATATCCTCAGCCAGCTTCTTCATGCTCTCAAGGATTTCCTCGTCGTTCCACTGGGGCAGTGCCTCGAATATAGGAACCATCTTCTTTAATACTTCAAGAGAGGATTCACTGTCGGACTTGGACTTTTTGTGGGTGAACAGCTCAACATCGTATTCGGGCAGCTCATCGAAGAAGTCAACCTTCTCGGGTATCTCGGTGAGCACCTCGGTGCGCTGCTGGAGGAGAGAAGCGATAGCAGCTGCATCGTACTTCTCATTCTTCACGCTCTGTCTAATAAAGGGCTCTGCAACCTTGGCAAACTCCTCAGGGCTCATAGCTCTTATGTATTCGGAGTTAAAGTAGCGGAGCTTTTCAATGTCGAAAATAGCGGGAGACTTGGAAATTCCGGCAATGTCGAAAATGTCGATAAGCTCCTCAATGGAGAAAATCTCCTGTTCGCCTCTGGGGCTCCAGCCCAGAAGTGCAACATAGTTCAAAACCGCATCGGTCAGGTAGCCCTGAGCGATAAGATCCTCATAGGAAGGGTCGCCGTGGCGCTTGGACATCTTGTTGTGAGCGTCACGCATAACAGGTGAGCAGTGGACATACTTGGGGATGTCCCAGCCGAAGCCCTTGTAGAGCAGGTCATATTTAGGAGCGGAGGACAGGTACTCGCTGCCTCTTACAACATGGGTGATGCCCATAAGGTGGTCGTCAACAACGTTTGCAAAGTTATAAGTAGGCAGACCGTCTCTCTTTATAAGCACCTGATCGTCAAGGGTGCTGTTTTCAACAGTGATGTCACCGAATATTTCATCGTGGAAGGTGGTGGTTCCCTCGTGAGGAATGAGCTGTCTTATAACGAAAGCTTCACCTGCTGCGGCTCTTCTGTCGCTCTCCTCTTTGCTGAGGCTGCGGCAGGGATCGTCGCCTCTGTCAAACTCGCCGCTGTCCTCCTCGCTCTCTGCCTTTTCGCAGAAGCAGCGGTAGGCATGTCCCTTTTCCATTAACAGCTCAGCGTATTCCTTATAATAAGGTCTGCGCTCGGTCTGTACATAGGGTGCAACGGGTCCGCCCACATCGGGACCTTCGTCATGTTCCAGATGGCACTGGGCCATAGTCTTATATATAACGTCAACAGCGTCCTCAACCAGTCTGCCCTGGTCGGTATCCTCAATACGGAGGATAAATTTACCCTTGTTGTGGCGGGCGATAAGATAGGTGTAGAGAGCTGTGCGGAGATTACCTACATGCATATATCCGGTAGGTGAAGGAGCGAAACGGGTACGCACTTCATTTCTGGGAATACGCTGCTCCATCTCCTCAAACCACTTTAATTCTTTCATAACTGCCTCCTTAAAGCATTCATCTGAACATACCTATATTATTTTACATTTTCCCTGTTGTCAAGCTGAACTTTATTTGTTACAATACAAAGATGTATGAATTATGAAAAGTTATACTTTCAGCATATAGAAAAGTGAGGAATTATAATATGGAGAACGCACAGAGTGTGCCCGCCAAAAAGATAATGCTCTCAGGCATTCAGCCCTCCGGTGACCTGCATCTGGGAAACTACTTAGGTGCTGTCAAGAACTGGACTGAGCTTACCGACGAGTTTGACTGCTACTACTTCATGGCAGACCTGCACAGCATCACTGTAAGACAGAATCCCGCAGAGCTTCGCCGCCGCACTGTCAATCAGCTTGCCCAGTATATTGCCTGCGGCATTGACCCTGAAAAGAATACTCTCTTTATCCAGAGCCATGTCCATGAGCATGCAGAGCTGGGCTGGATACTTAACTGCTACACCATGTTCGGTGAGCTGAGCCGCATGACCCAGTTTAAGGATAAGAGCGCAAAGAACTCCGAGAATATTAACGGCGGTCTTTTCACCTATCCTTCCCTTATGGCTGCCGACATTCTGCTCTATCAGGCAGATTACATCCCCGTAGGTGAGGACCAGAAGCAGCACTGCGAGCTGACCCGCGATATAGCAACCCGCTTTAATAACATCTACGGTGAAACCTTCAAGGTTCCCGAGCCCTACATCCCCAAGGTAGGCGCAAGAATAATGAGCCTCGGAAACCCCACCTCCAAGATGTCCAAGTCCGACCCCAACGGCTGCGTATTTCTTATGGATAAGCCTGAGGATATTGCAAGAAAGTTTAAGCGCGCCATTACCGACTCCGACACCGAAAACTGCGTCCGCTACGACGTACAGAATAAACCCGGTGTATCTAACCTTATGAGCATCTACTCCTCCGTTACCGGCAAGAGCTTTGAGGAAATAGAGAAGGAGTTTGACGGTCAGGGCTACGGCGTGTTCAAGCCCGCTGTGGGCGATGCCGTTATCGAAGCTCTCCGTCCCATCAGAGAAGAGTCCGAGAGAATGCTGGCAGATAAGGCATACCTTAAGGATGTTTATACTCAGGGCGCACAGAAGGCAAGCTATATTGCCCGCAAGACTCTGCGCAAGGTCTATAAGCGTGTAGGCTTTGTGGAAAAGCCCTTCTGATTATACTATTAAAATATATAACATAGGAGATAGATACTGATGTTTCCTAATATGGCTTTGTGGTTGAAGCTCCTGCTTTCAGCGGCAGTAGCTTTCGGAGTTTCTCTTTTTATGACTCCCCCTGTAAAGCTTTTTGCTGAAAAAGTAGGTGCCATTGATATTCCCAAGGATGAGCGTAGGGTTCATAACCACCCCATCCCCAGAATGGGCGGACTTGCCATAGTGCTGGCATTTCTGCTTTCAATGCTTCTTTTCGTTCCCATGACAACTCCTGTTATGGGTATGATATTAGGCTCTGTAATAATTGCCGTCATGGGTGCAGTGGACGATATAGTGACCTTAAACGCATGGGTAAAGCTGGGCGGACAGATTATAGCCGCCATTGTGGCTATCCGCTGCGGTGTTATCTTCAAGACTATTACAAGTCCCTTTACTGCCGTTTCTATTGATATAGGCTTCTGGTCCGTGCCGCTGACTATTTTGTGGATAGTTGCATGCACCAACGCCGTAAACCTTATCGACGGTCTGGACGGACTTGCGGTAGGCGTTTCCGCCATAAGCTCTCTTACCATGCTTCTGGTGGCCCTTTTCGTGTCCGAGCCTGAAATTTCAATTATTCTTGCCGCCCTTACCGGTGCCTGTATAGGCTTCATGCCTTATAATGTAAATCCCGCAAAGATATTCATGGGTGATGTTGGCTCACAGTTTCTCGGATTTGTGCTTTCCACAGTGTCGATACTGGGTCTGTTCAAATTCCACGCCATAATATCTTTCCTTGTGCCTCTGCTTGCACTGGCTGTGCCTCTGGCAGACACAATATTTGCTTTCTTCCGCCGCATACTTCACGGTCAGAGTCCTTTCCACGCAGATAAAGGCCATTTCCACCACCGGCTTCTCGCAATGGGGCTTAACCAGAAACAGGCTGTTGCAGTGCTGTACGGCATTTCCGCAGTTTTAGGTCTGGTTGCAGTTCTGCTCACCGGAACGGGAATTCTGGTTCGCTCAATCTGCCTTGTAACAGCGCTGGTTATTTCAATCTTCATATGGCTTTTTGTTTTCTGCAAAAATCCCAATATCCAGCCCCCGAACCACAACAAAGAGCAGAAAGTAAGCAAAGATAAAACGGAATAAAAAAATTAAGGAGCAATGTTTTTTAACATTGCTCCGAGCTTTATTTATTACAGCAGAAACATAGCACCCATGATTATAAGCAGCTCGCTGTCCCCGCTCTCCCTATACATAAGGTAGAGTATCAAAAGGAGGATAAGATCCTCGGTTTCAAGGTCACCGATGCTGTTTGGCAGAAGATTTTGCAGGTCTTTTAAAAATCCTGATTTTCTCCCGTGACGGGGCATGTTCATGCTGCTTTGATTATAGCTGCTCCGGTTTTGGTTTTCCCGTCTTGCGTAATCTCCGCCGGAGTTTCGGTTATTTCTTTCCCCGCTGTAATTTTCTCTGCGGTTATCCGCCGGATTTTCTGTCCGGCTGTTTCGGTTCGGGTTATCATCCACACGGCGGAAGCGGCCTGTATTTCCCTCATAGCGGTTATACACTGCCATCATCCTCCATTTCTCCAAGTGTAAGTCTTGCCACCTTGGCAAGCTTTGCGATTTTCAATGCCCTGTCCATTTTTCCACGCCTTTTTTCCGACAGGTAAGGCTCCATAGCTTTTAAAAGAGCGGTCTTGTTATCATCTCCGGAGTTCACGGCGCTTAAAATCCGGCTTATTCTGCCCATAGTTTCCGCCTCATCCCCGCCCAGAAGAGAGCCGAGGAGGTTATCCCCTCCCCTGTCCTGCTCCTGCTGCGGAGGTTTTTCCGCGCCTTCCCCACCCATGAGCGTTTTCGCAAGACCCGCTATTTTATCCATCTGAGCCGGATCGTTCAGAATACTGTTGAGCTTATCCTCAAAATCGCTCACGGCAGGTTCCCTCCTTTAGTCACCCATAAGCTTCATAAGGTTTTCCGCCAGACGTTTTCCTTCATCGGTGCTCAGTACGCTGTTTAAAATTCCACGCATCGCAGCACCGTCGCCGTTTTTGGCGGCCTGCTCAACGAGCTTGGGGTCAACCATTTTTCCAACCTGAACACCGTCGCTGGACTCTGCCAGTTTTTTAAGAGCATCGGTCTTGCCGCGACGCTCTATTTCCTTTCCTACTTCTTCAAGATTCCGCATTAAACCACACTCCGTTCACTTCAGTATATTCACACCAACTGTGTTTGATAATAAAATTTTCAAAAAAGAGGTAAAAATATGAAAGCTGCTGTTTTTTCCGATACCCACGGAAGCACCGCACTTATGCTTGAAGCTATAAGACGCACCCGCCCCGACATTGTTATTCATCTGGGCGACTGTGAGAGAGATACAGAATGTATACGCCGAGAATTTCCGGATATTCCTCTTTACGGCGTGGCAGGCAACTGCGACTATGCCTCCACAGGGCTTCTGGACGATATAGTTCCCATGGGTCCTGTAAAAGCTCTCATAACCCACGGTCACATGTATGATGTAAAATACAGCACCGACCGTCTGGTTTATGCCGCTCAGGAGCGGAAGGTTCAGATAGTAATGTACGGCCATACCCATATTCCCGATAACTGTGAGGTAGGCGGCATAAAGGTCATAAATCCCGGCACCGCAGGCCGCGGAAGAACCCTTACCTACGCATTTGTGGAGGTGTTCCCCAACGGCGGAATTGCCTCTGAAATACGGCCTTTGTGAGACCATATTTTTATTGCGTTTCCTGCCATAATTTGCTAAAATATCTCATATAAAAATATACGGGAGGTTCTCTTATGGCGAAAGAAAACCAGATATTAAAAGCGCTCGAAACATTAGGTTTTGAAACTTCAGGTGGAATAAGTTATGGCGTTTACAAAGGTTACGCCATGGATATGAGTCCGTCTGACGGTTATTACACTCTCAGGATTGCAGCAAAGCTTCCAAGCGCAGACAAAGCTTTAAAGAAAGCGCTTAAAGCTGATATATCCCAGGCCGGTGCTCCCATGAGTCTCTCCGAGATTTCAGAGGACGGCATAAGCTTTATAATGCGATTAAATAAAAAGAGTCCTTATGAGCAGCAGGAAACGGTTATACTGGATGCAGCAGTCAGCATTCTCCGCGGCCGCGGCTTTGCTCCTATGGACGCCTGTGCAATCTGCGGCGGCGGCAGCCCGGATTCTCTGTGTCTTGCCCCCAATTTCAGACCTGTACACAGCGCCTGCATCAAAAACATGCATGAGCATACCAAGGATTCCATTGAACATAACGAACAGAACGGCAGTTACCTCACCGGTATTTTAGGTGCAATTCTGGGTGCTTTACTCGGTCTTGTCCCCAGTATTCTCACAGCCTTTCTGCTGGACAAGATTTATGCAATTCTGTTTGCCGTTGTACCTATTGCTTCCATGTGGCTCTACAAGAAATTTAACGGCAAAAACAATAAGGCATCCATTGTAATTATTGTCATTCTCTCCCTGCTAAGCGTATTTGTATTACAGTTTATGATTGTAGGCATTTCGTTCCGTGATGAATACAACATAAGCTTCGGTCAGGCAATGGCAGTAGTAATGGAGGTATTCTTAAACCTTGAAGGCTTTGTATTTGTTGTTAAAAACAGCCTTGTTGAACTGTTCTTCATGCTGCTTGGTATTATGTTCTCATGGCAGTACATCTGCCGTACCGGCGCAAGTGTGCTGAAAGAATCCGAATATCTTGTAAGCACTCTCCGTCCCAATCCCGCCTACGGCGGCTTTTCCTCATGCAGCTGCGATGAGTGCAGCAGTGAAACTTCCGACACACCGGAAACCTGATTAAATCTAAAAAGCAAAAAGACGGGCTTAATGCCCGTCTTTTTTCAACATCTAATGTTTAATTTATGCACTTTTCAACTTTCTGCGGCTGAATCTTCCCTCTTTATCGGCTCTTGAATATAATCTTTCAACAAAGAAACAGGCAGTGAAAACACTGCCTGTAATTTTTTATAGCATGTTGGTTTTGAAGCCCTCTCCGTGAACCTCGGTGGAGTCCATAACAAAGGTGAAAGCGTTCTGGTCGGTCATTTTAATTATCTTCAAAGTCTGGGAAAGCACATTGCGTCTTGTAACAGTGACTATCATCTGCTTATCCTGTCCGGTGTAGCCGCCGATTGCGGGAACAATGGTAGTGCCTCTGTCGGTGTAGGTGTTAAGTGCCTTGGAAACCTCGTCCCCTTTTTCGGTTATTATATATATAACCTTTGCGTAGTCAACACCTTCTGAAATGGCGTCAATGACCTTGGAGCCGATGACAATGGAAATTGCAGAGTAGAGAGCAACTTCAATATCCCTGAATACCAGCACTGCCAGTGCAACAACTGCCACATCCAGAATTAAAAGCATAGTGCCGTTGGGAACATTGGGGAAAATCTTCTTCATTATAAGAGCCAGCAAATCGGTGCCGCCGGTGCTTATACCTCTCAAGAATAAAATTCCGACGCCCACACCTGTTATCACACCGCCTGCCACAGCTGCAAGCAGCACATTGTTTGTGTAATGGGGTATCAGGTTGCAGACCTCAATGAAAATCGAAAGAAGGACAGTTGAAATAAGGGTCATTATAACGGAGTACAGTCCAAGCATACGCCACGCGCATATAAGCAGCGGTACATTTATAAGGATAGACCATATGCTGACCCTGATAGGGGTAATATGGGCAAGCGCAGTGGAAAGACCGGTAGCGCCGCCGGGTGCAATATCGTTAGGCACGTTGAAAACCGAGGTTGCCAGAGCCACCAGTACGCTGCCGACCAGAGAAAACAGCAGGTCTATTCCGATATTCTTCATTTTTTCTTTATCCCTGAGTGTTTTCATATCGTCCTCCTAAAAAATTTAGCCTAAGTTATATAGTAACATCATTTAAGGCTCTACACAAGTGGCAAGATAGGATTTTTGTATAATCCGCATTTTTTGTAAAATTTAGGATAATTTTTCTTAAAATACGGTTGACCGCTTGTAATTTTCTGTTATAATTCAATTATAAACAATCATTCCCTATAATGAACATAAAATTTATTTTTTTGAAACAGGGGTGCATATAATGAAATCCACAGGAATAGTACGCAAAGTTGACGAGCTCGGACGTGTGGTACTGCCGATAGAAATGCGCCGTACTCTCGACATTTCGGAGAAGGACGCGCTGGAAATCTATGTGGACGGGGATAACATTATTCTCCGCAAGTATCAGGCAGCTTGTGTCTTTTGCGGCAGTACCAGAGGTACAAGGGAGTTCAAAGGCAAAAACATCTGCTCAAACTGTATCGAAAAACTAAAAAATGAGATTTAATCCTCATTCATAGGGTCAGAAAAAAGAAGCGTTTTTATAAAAAACGCTTCTTTTTTTATCTGTGATAAATTCTTTTGAATTCTTCGCTTTCCGTACCGTCGGAATTGGTTAATATTAAGGGCGGCTCGATTTTAAGCCCCGGCTTTCCTCCCCTTCTGCCTTCTATAAGAATAAGGTTTGGAGCGCTTTCGGCTTTATAGCTCACCATGCGCAGGCGTTTCGGCTCAATCCCCACCCCGCTCATAGTGCAGCAGGCTTCGGAGAGCCGTTCCGGCTTATGCACAAGGCAGAAGCTGCCGCCGGTAGGCAGCAGGTAAGCCGCGGCGGCGCAAATATCAAGCAGATTGCACTCTGTCTCTCCTCTTGCCGCTGCCCTCTCCTTATCGGGAGAAAGCTTGCCGCTGCCTACGGGAAAATAGGGAGGATTTGAAATTACAAGGTCAAAGCTGCCTGTTTTAAAAAGCTCCCTGCACTTTCTTATATCGCCGGTTATAATCCCGCTCCTTTCGGAGAGGGAATTTATTTTCATGTTTTCCTCAGCCAGAGAGGCGGCCTTAGGGTTAATTTCAAGGCCTGTCATATGGATAGTCTGTGACTTCTGCAAAAGCAACAGGGCGATAGCACCAGAGGCACAGCCCAGATCGATACCCCTTTTTCTGCCTGCGGTATTTGCAAAATCCGCCAGAAGCACGCAGTCGGTTCCCAGTTTAAAATGCTCCGCCTGAGCAAAAAGAGGCCCGCCGGGCCAAAGCTCAAAAAACTCGCTCATAAATTTCTCCGTATATAGATTAAAGGGGCGATAAAAATCGCCCCTTTAATCTAATAATTTAGAATTACTCCATTACGATAGCTTCTGCAGGGCACTGGGCTGCGCAGGAACCGCACTCCAGGCACTTGTCAGCGTCTATCTCGTAGTGCATCTCACCCATGTCGATAGCTTCTGCAGGGCACTGAGCTGCGCAGGAACCGCAGGACAGGCACTCGTCGGTGATAACATATGCCATAAAACTTACCTCCAAAAGAATATTTGGCAGGCGCTGTCGTCAAGCGCCTACTCTACCGCCCTTATTGTAGCACAAAACCTGTAAAAATCAAATGGAAAATTTCATAGGTATTAAATTACTTAAATAATGGCAATAATTTTTTAGTCAGCGATTAGTTTCGCCGCTTTCGGCGGGGAAATTGGGGCATAATCAATCCTACGGGAACTAAGGGGGTACAGCAATGAAAAGCAATGAGAAATTCAGCCTGAGGGCGGAACAGGCTATTGAGAATGCCAGAAAAGCAGCCGGAGAAATGGGCCACAGCTATGTAGGCACAGAGCATCTGCTGCTTGGCATACTGACAGAAACCGGCGGACTGGGTGCAAACATTCTCTCTTCAAGAGGAATTGGCGAGAGGGAGCTGCGCCGCGCCATTCTGGAGCTTGACGGAGCCGGAGCGCCATGTATACCGGCTCAGGGGCTCAGCGTCCGGGCCAAAGCCGCAGTTGAACGGGCATCAGTGGAGGCAAATGTTCTGCACCACGGCTATATCGGCACAGAGCATCTTCTTATAGGAATTTTAAGGCAGCCCGACTGCATAGGAAGTCAGGTAATTGAGAATCTGGGAATTGACCTTAACGACATTTACACCGACGTTCTGGCATTATTCGGCAGTCCTTCCTCATCAGGCAAGGCCCAGACCGGCACTTTGCGCAGCACCTTTCACCGGCCGGACACCAGAATTCTGGACCAGTACAGCCGTGACCTTACTGAGCTTGCAGCTATGGGGAGACTTTCTCCGGTAGTGGGCAGAGGGAACGAAATTCAGCGGGCTGTTCAGATTTTATCCCGCAAAACGAAAAACAATCCCGTCCTTGTAGGAGAACCGGGAGTGGGTAAAACCGCCGTAGCGGAGGGTCTGGCGCTGTCTGTTGCCAGAGGTGATGCGCCTCAGGATTTGAAACGGAAAAGAATTGTAAGTCTGGACATACCTGCAATGCTTGCCGGTACAAAGTACCGTGGTGACTTTGAGGAAAGAGTTAAATCTGTACTCAGGGATGTGAAGCGGGCAGGAGATGTTATCTTATTTATAGACGAGCTCCACACTATAATAGGTGCCGGCAGCGCCGAGGGCTCCATTGATGCCGCGAACATTTTAAAGCCGGCTCTTGGCCGTGGTGAAATTCAGATAATCGGCGCAACCACTCCCGACGAATACCGCCGCCATATAGAAAAAGACCCTGCCCTTGAGCGGCGTTTTCAGCCGGTGCAGGTGGCAGAGCCAAGCAAGGAACAGACCGTGGAGATGCTTATAAGCCTGAGAGCAGGACTTGAAAAGCACCACGGCGTAAATATAAGCGACGAGGCCATAGAATCTGCCTGTGACCTGTCCATGCGCTATATCCCCGACCGCTTTCTCCCTGACAAGGCCATAGACCTTATAGATGAAGCCTCAGCGGCGGTAAGGCTTTCCGCCGGAAAAGGCAAAAAGACGGTAAAGCCGCAGGATATAGCGGAAGTAGTCTCCATGTGGACAAACATCCCTGTCACCGGCATTTCAGGGGACGAAAAGAATAAGCTCATAAACCTTGAAGCACGGCTGAAAGAACGGATAATCGGTCAGGACGAGGCAGTTTCCGCCGTAGCAAGAGCCATACGCCGCAGCCGTGTAGGGCTTCGTGACCCCCAGCGCCCTATCGGAAGCTTTCTGTTTTTAGGCCCTACGGGAGTCGGAAAAACAGAGCTTTGCCGTGCCCTTGCGGAAACGGTTTACGGTGACGAAAAGGCCATGATAAGGCTCGACATGTCGGAATACATGGAAAAGCACAGTGTCAGCCGCCTTATCGGTTCACCTCCCGGCTATGTGGGCTATGAGGATGGCGGACAGCTCACGGAAAAAATACGCCGCCACCCATGGTCGGTAGTTCTGTTTGATGAAATTGAAAAGGCCCACGAGGATATATGGAGCATACTTTTACAGATTATGGACGACGGGCATCTCACCGACGCCTCCGGCCGCAGGGTGGATTTCAGAAACGCCCTTATAGTGATGACTTCAAATATCGGTGCAAAGACAATAACAGAAAACCGCTGTTCTCTGGGCTTTGAAAGCGGCGGTGTGAGAACGGCGGAGGAAATGAGAAGCGCTGTCATGGAGGAACTGCGGCAAACCTTCAAGCCGGAGTTTTTAAACAGAGTAGATGAAACTATCGTGTTTAACAGGCTCAGTCAGGAAAATCTCCTTGCAATAACCCACAGCCTTTTGGTCGGAATAGAGGAAAGATTTGAAAAGCTGGGGATTAAGTTAAAAGTTTCCGACGAAACCGCCCTCTGGCTCTCCCAAAACGGGCAGAACGAAAAATACGGTGCCCGTCCCCTGCGCCGCCAGTTACAGCGCAGCATAGAGGATGCGGCGGCAGAGCTCCTTATAGACGGAAAAGCCGCCAGCGGAGACAGTATATCCGCCGTCATAAGTGACGGCAAATTGAAACTTTCCGTGGCGGTTTAACTTCTTTCGATTTTAAATTAAGATTTTTCAGTTGTTTTTCAGGACCTCAACGGCCTCATCAATCTGCTCTTTGGTCAGGTTAAGAGATTTTGCGGTAGCAAGAAAAAGCTTTCCTGCGTCAGGCTGGGTTTTGGTTGAATCGAGAGTGCTTGCATAATACTCCTCAACGGTAACTGCGGCGGCATAGGTTCTGCCGCAGGTCTTGCCGCATCTTGCAAATCCTGCCTCACGAATTGCGCCCTTGCTCAGCATACTGTTAAGAAGAATGTGGACGGAACTGCTTTTCCAACTTTTATCAACAGAGCGCTCCATAAGCTCTCCGCGGGAAAGCGGTTTCTCCGCTGCCCACATAACGTCCATAATTTCGAGTTCGTTTTTTGTTAAGTACATTTCTCAAACTCCTTTCCTCTACTACACATAATATTATCACAGCAAAAAAGTAAGTCTCTGTATAAAGCTTATCCAAGCTTATATCATGCTACTTTAAAGCAGATTAAATGTCAAGACTTAAAATAGAATATTTTGTAAACAATAGCTCAAAAGGTGCAAAACTTAATAATATCGGCAAATTCAGCATAATTTTTACGACAAAATAAAGTCATATTTTTTAAAATTCTATAAATTCCGATACAGGAATTTTTTTCCATTTGTCCCTCCCTGAATTTATGTCGTGGAGTTTTTTTCTTTTTTACCACTAAATTGTGCAGGACAGCAAAATCATTTTATTGAAAAAAAGTTTTTACTTTTTATTCTGTGAAAAATTTTAAAATAATTCACATTTTGCACCTGCCGCAAAGCAAAAAACAAAGTCTCCGGGGAGTCTGAAATACGTATGCGTAAATTTCATAATATTTGTATTACTTCTATATTTATTTTAGTATTTTGCTTGACATAACACCAAAGGCAAGCTAAAATGATACAGGCAATATTTATGGAGTTGGGGGAGACTCCGTTCAAATATTTCTTTTCAATTTCGACGGGCGTGTTCAAAAGTCCGTCTTGCTTTAGATAAAATTTAAAAATTTTAAATTTATCTGTTAAACCACCGCAAAATTCTTGAGGAATGGAGGTGTGTTTACTTACTATGCCCTTTTATTTTTGGATTGCTATTGTAGCCGCCGTACTTGTCGCGGCTGTTGTTTTCTTTTTTCTCGGTGTTACCTACCGTAAGAAGGTTGCAGAGCGTGAAATAATGAGCGCAGAGGAAGAAGCAAAACGTATAATAAATGAATCTATAAAAAGTGCCGAGAGCAAAAAACGTGAGGCTCTCGTTGAGGCAAAGGAAGAAATACACAAGAGCCGCTCTGAACATGAGCGGGAAATGAGGGAGCGCCGCGGCGAGCTCCAGAAACAGGAACGCCGTTTACAGCAGAAGGAAGAAAACCTTGACAGAAAGCTGGATTCCATTGAAAAGAAAAACGACAATCTCAATAACAAGATTGCCGCTGTGGAAGCTCAGCAGAAGGAAGTTGCACTTGTAAAGAAGAGCCAGCTTGAGATGCTGGAAAAGATCTCCGGTCTCACAGTTGACGACGCCAAGAATTATCTTATCGATAATGTAAAGAACGACGTTACCCATGAGATGGCCATGAAGGTCAAGGAGATTGAGGCTCAGTACAAGGACGAGGCCGACGAAAAGGCAAGAGAAATTATTGCCACAGCCATTCAGCGCTGCGCCGCCGACCATGCAAGTGAGATTACAGTTTCCGTCGTCCCCCTCCCCAACGACGAAATGAAGGGTCGTATAATCGGCCGTGAGGGCCGCAACATCCGCAGCATTGAAACTCTTACCGGATGTGACCTTATTATCGACGACACTCCTGAGACTATCACCGTCTCCAGCTTTGACCCTGTCCGCCGTGAGGTTGCAAGAATTGCTCTTGAAAAGCTCATTCAGGACGGTCGAATTCATCCCGCCCGCATTGAGGAAATGGTTGCAAAGGCCCAGCGCGAGGTTAATGCAGTCATCAAGTCCGAGGGTGAGAGAGCTGTATTTGAAACTAACGTTCACGGTCTGCACCCTGAAATCATTAAGCTTCTGGGCCGCATGAGATACCGTACCAGCTATGGTCAGAACGTTCTGAACCACTCTATTGAGGTTTCCCACATTGCAGGCCTTATGGCATCAGAGCTGGGAGTTGACGTTGCAACTGCAAAGCGTGCAGGTCTGCTCCATGACCTTGGTAAAGCCATTGACCATGAGGTTGAAGGCAGCCACGTCACCATCGGTGTTGACATTGCCAGAAAGTACCGTGAGTCTGAGGCTGTTATCCACGCCATTGAAGCTCACCACGGTGATGTTGAGCCTCACTCCGTTGTTGCCTGCCTTGTTCAGGCAGCTGATGCTATCTCCGCTTCCCGTCCCGGTGCAAGACGCGAGAACATCGAAAACTATGTAAAACGTCTTGAGCGTCTGGAAGAAGTCGCCAAGAGCTTCCCCGGAATTGCCAGCTCCTACGCAATTCAGGCAGGCCGCGAAATCCGCATTATGGTCAAGCCTGAGGAGGTCAGCGAGGATCAGATGGTTCTTCTTGCCCGCGACATCGCAAAGAAGATTGAGGAAGAGCTTACATATCCCGGCCAGATCAAGGTTCATCTTCTCAGAGAAACCAAGGCCGTTGATTACGCTAAATAAAAAATTCGGGTGCGTTATTAAAACGCACCCTTTTTTTATTCTTTTTAAATTCACTTGCGCCTGATATTCCGGCGCATATTTTCAGCTGTACTTACGTTACTTGCTTTTTTTACTTACGGCGCATACTTTACATGCGTCGTTTTTTCGCCTTAAAGGCCGAGAATATTCAGCGTAAGCCTGTCGCGCTCTCCGCCGTAGAATTTATCCAGAACCTTGCCGAAAACCTCCTCAGAGGGATCTGCGGCCTCAAAAAGAGTCATGGATGAGCGGAGCTTAAGATTATCGGGGAAGCCCATAACAGCATCCGGATCGTCTGTATCAAGCTCAAGAAGGGCGTTGGAAATTTCCAGAAGATGAGGCCCAAGAACAGGATGTGCCAGAAACTCCCTTGCCTCCTGTAAACTTTCTATGGAATAATAACGCGCCGTGGGGCTGTTTCCCAGTCCCTGTATCTGAGGAAAAATGTACCATATCCAATGACTGCGCTTTCTGCCTGCGCGGATTTCCGCCAGAGCATCCGGATAGTCACGTTGATTTGAAGATACAAATCTTTCAACACCGCTGATTCCGTAATTCATATTTTTTCCTCCTTAGTTTTGATACCACCATATTATCACAAAAGCATATAAAAAAGGAAGCATTTTCATGCTTCCTTAATTTTTGCTCTTCCCAATATGGAGCTCATAGCCGTATAGAGGGGCTTAAACAGCAGCAGCGTAAACACGAAATTTCCCACACAGTGAGTAATATCAAAGGGAATTCCGTTGATCCAGTACGCCAAAGCCGTCCTCCACCCGCTTATGAAAATAAACGGTACAGAACACAGTGCGCCGAAAGAGAGACCGTGAATTCCGGCCACCAGTGCCCAGATGAAAGATGATCTTACCTTCCGTAAAAGTACCGCCGTTATTGCCAGAATCGGCCAGAGATACCAGTAACAAGCCCACCACATACCAAATCCGAACACAAGACCCTCAAGCATTATATAGACTGCAACAGAATACAGCACCTTCCAGCCGAAAAATACTGCCGTGAGAATAATGAGCACCGCATTTAAATGCACATTTGGTATGGAGACAAGAGCCATTTTAGTGCCAAAGATCAGCGCACCCATTATAGACAGGGCGCTGATCTCTTTTGCAGATAAATTACCAGCCGGTTGTGAGGGTGAACTCATAGCTTTCACCGTCAGCAATCATAACACCGTCAACGCCGGTCTCGGTCATTACACCGTCCTTGGTGACGCACCACCACTGCTGTTTGCTGTCATCAGCGGTCTCGCCGTCAACAGTCTTTACGAACAGACCGAGCTCGCTCTCGTCACCGGCAATAATGCCTTCGGGCTCCAGAGCTGCACGAAGGTTCTCAGCCTCGGTGCTGACAGCGATCTCTTTCTTGGTGCCGTCGCCGTGAACAACAGTAATGGTCAGGTTCTTAACAGCCTCTGCATCAGCAGGAGTTTCTTCTTTAGTGTCTGCGGGAGCTTCAGCGTCAGCATCGGCAGGAGCTTCTGCCTCAGCGTCTGCGGGAGCTTCTGCGTCAGCAGCTTCGGGAGCTGCGGACTCTACAACGGGGCTCTCTGCGACTTCTTCAGTGGGTGCCTTGTCACCGCAAGCGGTGAGAGACATGACCATCATTACTGCAAGCAGCAGAGCAAGGAACTTTTTGTTTAATTTAGTCATTGGATATTACTCTCCTTCTTATATTGCCTTCGGAAATTACACAAAGAAAAAGAGAGACACTTCTTTGACAAGGTTTTTAAAATCTTATATCAAAGCAGCATTTACAATTTGGCCGGGTGCCGCGGCTCTTTGTATAACACAGCGCGCTTTTACGCCGTTCGGGCAGGTTTTCTGACTTTGCGGGTACAAAACCCGGCTTTACAGTGACGGCCTCGCGGGAGATTTTCACCCCCATTCCCCTGTTAATCGTCTGACGACGAATCCCGATCCGATAGATGTCAAGAGTATAGCACATCTTGCCCTCACTCGCAAGACGTTTATACTTTCTGTGTATAAAAAGTCCTTGTAAATATTCCCCGCCTCGCAGGAAAACAGTTCCTAAAAGTCCCAAAGGAACCCCCCTGCGAAAAGCCTCGCAGAGTTTGAAGTGAGAAAAAGGACAGGCCGAAGCCTGTCCTTTTTTCCTATATTCTCTCTTTTATATCTGTTCTGTTATCGTGATACTTCATAAGTGCCTTATAGATACGTTCTATAAGTTTCATGTCGGCGTTGCACATGTAAGCGACAAATGCCAGAACATAGAGTGCTGCAAGAACTATCAGCACAATCCAATACCATGCCATTTTTTTCTTCATTCTCCTTACCTCTTTTTTACCAGCTGAAATTATCTTCGTAGTCCAGCAGAGTGGGGTCTAAAGGCTCTGCACGGAGAACGGTTGTCATGTACTTATTGAATGCCTCGCGCATCTCTCTGCGGGAAACAGTGCGGGGGTCCATAACATCATGGGGAATCCAGATAAGGTGGATGCCCCGCTCTCTGGCCTGATCCTCGAACAGACCGTGGAGGCCGCCAACGTTTTTGCAGGAAACGTGGTCATACATGATGACTATGTTGCAGTTGAACTTCTCACACATTTTCCACAGCTCGTCCAGAATGTTCACATAGCCGCCGTTGGTGTGAGAGCGCATCATCATTCTCTCGTAGAGACGGCACAGGTCAACCATAGCCTGTTCCTCATCTCCGATAGTGATAGGCAGGTAGCTGAGCATACACTCCATATCGTTTACACAGGTAACACCCCAGCAGTGCTGAGTCCAGTAAGTAAAGTTTGTGTAGTAGTGAGCAGGGCAGGCCCAGACAAGGCAGCGGTACTTGGGAGAGGGAGCGTTATTCTTAACGTCCTCCTCGTAGCCCTTGAGCATCATCTTGGTGACTCGTCTGTCTGTGTCTATCATGTACTTATCCATGCAGGCAGAGGCCATGAACTCATATTCTCTCTGGAGGGCAAGAGCTGCGCCGCAGACCTGAGGATGATCGGTGGTATTGACTTCCCACTTCTGAATCATGCAGTCGGAACTCTCATTATAAAGCTTTGCATTTTCCCAGAAAGCGTCCCAGTCCCATTTAACGCCGTACTGCTCTTCAATGAAGGCAATGCACTTTTTCATGTTCTTAACGGCGTAGCGCTGAATTTCAGGCTCATTTATTCTCTGGGGAACGGTAATCTGGTAAATAGGCAGGTCGCTGAAATGGCGTGTCATTAAAGCAGTCTGCTCAACAGAGCCGTCGCAGGGCATGGAGCCTGTAACGTAGGTTTTACCTACTCTGGGATAGTCGTCAACGATAGCGCAGCCGCACTCAGATGCAGGCTCGGGGCACACATCGGGGGCAAGGCCGAACTTTTCGATAGCGTCGATGTAGTATGTGGTGTGGTTCTGGTCAACCTCGGAGGGCAGACCTATTGCAAACATTGCAATATCAACAAATTTAAGGGTGGGGAAACCGAACATTACATGATGAGGGGTCATCTCATCGAACATAACGGTCTTATCTCGAAGAGCCTTTGCTCTCTTGCTGTGGGGACGGAGATTTTCGTCTCTGACGATAATATCTCTCACACCCATAACGGAGTTGTGGAGAACAGAGAAGAACTGGTTATGTGCATAGCGCAGCTCTTTGCCTCTGAGACCCATGGTGTGTCTGTCAATCATGTGGGCAGCGGTAATGTAGGATACCATCCAGCGGTAGCGGAGCATTCCCTTTACCATTAAAATAGGATGGCAGCCCAGCTTTGCAGCCATGTATCCGTAAAGGTACAGCCAGCGGTGGAAATCATAGAAAGTATCCTTAAAGCCTTTCCACTCACGGGAAGTGAAGCTGTATCTGTCAGCCTTGTAGAAATTGCCAAGTCCTTTGCCGGTCTTAGGATTATATGCCATAATTATTTATCCTCCTTCTGCTCTGAGCGGATCTTTTTGATTTCAAGACTCTCAACGAAAGCCTGAACTCTGGTGCGGAGCTGACCGCTCTGTCCGGCGATGTAAGGTCTGTCTATTGAAAGAACATGTATTCCGTGCTCCTTAGGCATTATCTGAGAAGCCATGGTGCGCTCGTATGACCAGTAAGTGCAGAACTTCATCTGCTCGTAGATAACGCCGTCAGCGTTAAACTCATGGTAAAGCTGGTCAACTCTGTCATAGCGGCGCTGAACTCTGTGGGCGGCGCACTGACGGGGGCACTCAGTGTTCTGAAGGTTCCAGCGGCAGATCTGAGTAAGGGCGCTTTCCTCATCGTTAAGCTCGATTACCTGACGGCCGGGGAAACTGCCGTAGCAGTAGCGGTCAAACACCACCATTGCGCCGCATTCCTCAATAAGCTTAATAAGGCTGGGATCATCGATCTCTGAGCCTACAACGCCGAGACGGACACGGTAGTTGGGTTCCGGGTCAACCTCTCTGGTCTTTATCTCTTCCAGAGTTTCCGCAAGAATATCCTTAATGAGATATTTGGGGCAGACATAGCTTGAAAGCACTAAAATTGCATACTCATAGCCTGTAATGGGCGGGTTGGGCAGCTTTCTGAAATCTCCGATTTCGGTAAGAATACGGCTTATCTCATTATGCTCCTTAACAGCCTCTCTGATAGCGGCATCGGAAATGTCCACGCCGTAGTTTTCGTGGAGAGGCTTTAAGATTTTGCGGGTGATCTGCTCCTCGATATGCTCAACGCAGTCCTCATCGTCGGAGTAGGGCACATCCAGATTGCAGTAGAAGAACTTATCCTTGTCCTTGCCCTGAATGTGCATGATTTCCATATTTTCAATGGCTCTGTTGTTGGCCTCGCATACATCAACGCCTGCCAGCGCATCAAGGAATTCAAAGCCGCCCTCAAGAGCTCTCTCCAGAAGTGCTCTTGCGTACTCGCAGCTGTTGTTTGCCAGATAGTATGTAGCCATTTCCATGGAAGTGGTGTGGGGTGCGCGAAGTCTCACGGAAAAGCAGTTTCCCAAATTAAGCAGCGCCTCAGGGGCATGGAAGCAGGTGTAGCCAATGGCAAGCTTGCCCTCGCTCTGTGCCTGACGCACAAGATCATTGTTGGTATCTTCCAGCAAATTTTCAAGATAGATAAGATGTTTCAGCTCTCTCACAAATATACCTCCGCATTTTGCCCTCAACGGGCAATTTCTGCCATAACATGACAGTTATTTATATAATTTTAAATTATACTCTGTATCCGCTGAACGCTTTGACGAACATCCGGCTTATGCTCTCCATGCGTTTGCGGTAATCAAGCTCGCCGCCGCTGGGGGTGCCGCCTATGGAAAGGCGCTGCATAATGCCTAAAATGCTGTCGTAGGAGTTATAGTAAAGCTCCTTCACATCAACATCGGGAGGAATGGAACCGTCTGCAAGGCCCTTTCTAATGGCTCTTGCAACCTGTCCGTTGGAACTCTCGTAGGGTTCGGGGGGCTGGTTTCTGTGCTCCTGATTTTTTCCCGCGGCGTGAAGAATAAGCTCTGCGTCAAGGGTGAAGCGTATGCCCTTGGGGTCGTCGAGATAAAGCTCGGAGTAGCAGCAAAGAAGCTCGCCTATCTCCTCCAGACCCGTCATGCCCTCCCGCTCCTCGGCGGGATGCTTCTTCTCAATATATTCCATAACCTTGTCCCAGTACATGTAGGATGCTGCAAGTACCAGATCGGTCTTGGTTTTAAAGTATCTGAAAACGGAGCGCTCAGTAAGCCCTGCCCGTTCGGCAATCTGGCTGACTTTGGTTTTTTCTATTCCCTGCTCAATAAAGCAGCCGAGGGCTTTTTCAACCACAAGCTGAATATTCTGTTTCCTTAAATCTCCCTGAGACATGAAAACCTCCGAAATTGGATAGATTGTTTATTAAGTGTCAGTCTGGCTGACACCCAGAGTATATAACAGAAGCGCCAAAAGGGCAATAGAGAAGATTACCGATTTTAGACGGTGTTTTTTGTATGAAATGTCAAGTTTTTGACACCTGCATAGTAGCTGTCTATATATTTTAAAAGTTTTGATTTTCTCTGATTTATCAATGGCTTTGGATTTTTTCCAATTTTTGTGCGATTAGTCGGAAATAAGTTTATGTCTGTCGATTACTATTTTTTAACACTTGCTTTTTTGTCTCCCGAAAGCCGAAAAAAAGACGCACATTTCAGTGCGTCTTTTGGGTTCTGTATAAGTTTTTTCAGTTTGCAGCTTTGTTTTCAAGCATCAGGTTCAGGATTTCAACATCCGTTATCTTCATGCCCACTCTGCCCACATATCCGGCGTTTTTGATAGTTTCCTCCACATCGCATGAAACTATGCCCTCCCCCGCTTTAAAGGACAGACCCTTCATGCTCAGCTCGTAGCCTAAGATTGCAGCCTCCACAGCGGATGAGATTTTTGCAGCGCATGAGGATTTAGCGCCGTCGCATATAATACCGCCCACGTTTGCAACAGTGTTTACAATGGTGCGGCATATGCAGTCATAATCGCCGCCGGCAAGATATGTAATACCGGCACCCGCTCCGCAGGCAGCAGTAACAGCGCCGCAGAAAGCGGAAAGACTTCCGATATAATGCTTCTGATAGACGGAGACAAGGTTGCTGATAGCTAAGGCTCTGTAAAGCTTCTCTTCCCCGCAGTTCCACTCTTTTGCAAATTCGATTACAGGCAGAGACACGGTAAGCCCCTGATTTCCGCTGCCGGAGTTTATAACAACAGGCATGGCGCAGCCGTTCATTCTGGCGTCGGATGCAGCCGCCGCTTTGGCTCTGGCTCTGATGCGTACATCCCCGTCACCGTAGGCCGAGAGAAGTGTTCTGCCCACCTGAGCGCCGTAAGCCTTTGTAAGCCCCTCGTTTGCTATGTTGGTGTTTGCCTCAATCTGTCTGTCCAGTGCGGGCTTTATCCGCTTTACATCCACAGTCTCCGCAAACTCTATTATATTCTCTATGCTCATGCCGTCCAGATCAAGGCTCGCCTTTTTCTCCACCGGGTCTTTATGGAAAATCTCCTGTCCGTCCTTAACAATTCTTGTAATAAGGGTGTGGCGGTTCACGATAGTAACCTGTGCGCTGTGTTCACCGGCAAATGCCAGAGTGTCTATATACAGGTTTTCAACTCCCTCTTTAAGCTTGCAGGTGAGAAAATCAGTCTTTGCAAGCTCACGGGTTTTCTCTATATGCTCCGGCTTAATGCTCTCCAGAACCTTAAGCTCCTCCTGAGCGTTTCCGCCCACAGCGCCAAGAATTACCGCAATGTCAATGCCAACCATGCCGCCGGAATTGGGAATAGTAACACCCTTTACGTTTTTAACTATATTGCCGCTGCAATTAAGCTCCATATGCTCAGGGAAACAGCCCAGCACTTCTCTTGCCTTTGCAGCAGCATAGGCAAGCGCAATAGGCTCGGTGCAGCCAAGTGCGGGCACCAGCTCTTTATTCAGTATCTCTACATATCTGTTTTCTCTATCCACTATATATCACTCGCCCTTTTCCATATGTTTATCCGTATTATTCTTACTGGTATTATCAATGGTAACATCAGTGTTATTATTAGTCAATTCGCTTTTTGTACAATTTAGTTCCGCTTTTTTGTGCCTTTATTGCGCCCGCTTTTCCAAGTTCTCCGCCTTTACAAGTCTTTTTCCCTTTGTTATAATGTGTTGATACAGGAATTTACTGTTTGTTAGGAGAAAAGGCCGTGAAGAATCAGCTCAGCTTAAAAGACACTATCTATAATAATATTCTGGAGGATATACTTTCTCTTGAATTTAAACCAAATCAGATTCTGACCGAGGGCTATCTTATCGAAAAGTACGGCTGCAGCAAAACTCCTATCAGAGAGGCGCTCCACGTTCTGTGCAGCGACAATGTTCTGCGGAACATTCCCCGCTGCGGCTATGAGGTGGTAAGCCTTACTACTGACGATATACGCTCCATGCTCCAATTCAGATACATATTGGAGTCCGGCGCTCTGGCGCTGAATTATAAAAGCTTTACGGAGCAGCAGATAAAAACTCTGGAAGAAATTGACTCAAACTGCACCAAGGCGGATAAAAATCTGCTGGAGCACTGGAAATATAATACCGAATTTCACCTGACCATGCTCTCCTTCTGCAAAAACAGCTACGCATATGCAGAGCTTGAAAGAACCCTTTCCCGCCTCAGACGCGGCTATGCCCAGCTTCGCTGGAACGATATGGAAAACCGGCCTCTGTCTTTAGACACTCAGAGCCACGCCCTGATTATAAAGGCGCTGAGAGAGCAGAAGCTTGATGATTTAAAGCTTGCGCTTGAAAAAGACCTGGGCGACTTCGGCCCTATCGGCCTTGATTTTAACGGCATTGTAAAAACTAAAGACTAAAAAAAGACGCGCATTTAAGCGCGTCTTTTTCAGTCCTCCATCTGTTTTCCCAGAAAGAGAGCAATAACCTGCAATAGTTTTTCTTCAAGCTCAGTGCCGCCCTCACCGTCCGGTGTGCCGACAAAAAGGACACTTCCCATAATATCCCCCTGAGTCAGAATGGGACAGACAGCAGAGATTACATACCTGCTCTCTCCATTACAGACAGGAACACATGCCATACCCTTTTTACGGCAATAGGGAGAACGTCCCTCCATAATTTTTGCAAGGTCGGGACTGATAGTCTTGTCGTGAAGCTCTTTCTTTGCAGGCCCCGAAACTGCTATAATGCTGTCTCTGTCGCAGACGGCGGCAATGCCGCCGGTGGCTTTTCTCAGGCTCTCGCAAATTTCCGCAGCAAAATCAGACAGCTCCCCTATAGGAGAATACTTTTTAAAAATCAGTTCTCCGTCCCGGTCTGTAAAAATTTCCAGAGGGTCGCCCTCACGGATGCGCATAGTGCGGCGGATTTCCTTAGGTATAACTACTCTTCCCAGATCATCTATTCTGCGGACTATTCCGGTTGCTTTCATAATAATTTCTCCTTATCTGAAAATCTCTGTGGGAAATATTGTTTGCAGATAAAGGAAAATTATGCAAAACTAAGTTTAAGAATAAAAAAGCAGCGAAAACCATACGGTTTTCGCTGCTTTGCATTACTGTTTAGTTTCGCTCTTAGCCTCGGGTTTTGCTTTGGGCTTTGCCTTATAATTGGGGCGGCGGTTATTTTTCCGTTTCGGAGGATAATTTTTCTTTTCTCCGCCTTCCTCACGATTCTGGGGTTTTCCCTCAGGCTTGGGGCCTCTCTGGGGATTTTTGCCCTTGGGGGGTGCAGGACGTCTGTTCTTTTCGGACTGGTTTTTCTCCTGTCCTTCTCTCTTTCTGTTCTGCTCATTTTTCCGCTGGGGCTTTTTATTCTGGGCAGGCTTCTGCTCCTTGCGGCGCTCCTCGCCGTTTGCGTTCTCTCCCTCCGGCTTCTGAGGCTTTCTGGGCTTATTATTGCGGCGGCGGTTATTGTTGTTATTGTTATTATTGTTGTTATTATTCTTGCGCTTTTGTTCAGGTACGGCAGCCTCCTGCTTGGTTTCAGGCGCGGAAATAACAATATCAGGAACCAGCCAGTCGTTTTCCGGCTCTTCCTTTTCCTCAGCCTCCGGAACGTAGTTTAAAACATGGGGCGGTTCTTCTCCGTCCTTGGGTCTGCCGCCGGGAACGGCGCACAGCTCATTTGCCTTATACAGCTTCAGTTCCTCGGTAGAATCTCCGTCCAGCTTTACCTTAACATTCTGGCGCAGCAGGTTTACCTGAACCGCAGTACCGTATCCGTCCTTAGTCTCAACGAAAGCGCCCTGCTTGGGAACATTTTTCAGCAGGCTTTCATATGCCTCCTGCTCGTAGCGCAGGCAGCACATCAGTCTGCCGCAGCTGCCGGAAATTTTGGTGGGGTTTAAGGACAGATTCTGAACCTTGGCCATTTTGGTGGAAACAGGCTGGAATTCATCCAAAAACTGGTGGCAGCAGTAGGGTCTGCCGCAGATACCGATGCCGCCTATCATTTTGGCCTCATCTCGAACGCCTATCTGGCGCAGCTCTATACGGTTTCTGAAAATTCCGGCCAGATCCTTTACCAGCTCACGGAAGTCAACTCTGCCGTCGGATGTGAAGAAGAACATAGTCTTGTTGCCCTCAAAGTTACACTCAACGTCAACAAGCTTCATATCAAGGCCGTGCTCGGCAATCTTCTTCTGGCAGATCTGGAAAGCCTCTTTTTCACGCTTTTTGTTAAGCTCAGCCACTCTTAAATCGTCCTCGGTGGCGATACGCACAACCGGACGCAGAGGCTGAACAACGGAGGTATCCTCTACCATGTGGTTTCCGTAGTGACAGTCGGCAATTTCAAGGCCCTTTGAGGTTTCCACAATTACCTTGTCGCCGCTTTTAATCTGGAGTTCTCCGGGGGAAAAGAAATAGCATTTGCCCCGGTTTTTAAATTTTATGCTTATTACTTCTATCAATTACTTTTCCTCTTTCTCGCTTTCCGGCAGAGAATCCACAGCCAGAAGCCCAAATATATGCTTTGCGCCCACATTGACTTTCAGGTACTTTGCGCACTTTTTCATAAGCTCAATAAGTCCTGTAAGCCTTTGTTTTTTAAGACCCATATCAGGTCTCCTGCCGCAGAGCATATCCGTTATAACATATATAGTATGCTCAACAAAATCCGCAGTGTCCTTTGCATCCATGCCCTCGTTCTGAGCGCACCAGCGCATAAGGGCGCAGGCGTTTCCGGTGGAAACCGCCTTAAGGTATGCAAGGGACAGCTTGTCCGCCTCTTTATCCTCCTGTGCGCTCTCGGAGCTGAGATTTATCTCCGCGCAGCGGGAACGGACGGTACTGAGCAGAAGTCCCGGATTTTTAACGCAAAGCAGGATCATAGCGCCGTTGGGCGGCTCCTCCAAAAGTTTAAGGGCGGCATTCTGGGCGTTGGGATTCATGCAGTCCGCATCTTCTATTATATAAACCTTTCGCTTTCCCTCATTGGGAAGCACGCAGGCATCGGAGCGAAGTGCTCTCACCTGCTCCACACTAATTTCTCTTTTAAGCTTACCTTCCTTGTCGGCAAGTCTGCCAATGGTGATAAGGTCGGGATGTATTCCCTCCCGCACTTTCCGGCAGGCCCTGCAAACGCCGCAGGGTTCGGCCCCCGGGCCTGTACACAGGGCAGCCTGAGCGATTTTTTTCGCCTCGGCAAGACTTTCCTCAGAAGTCTGAGCCGAAATTATGCAGGCATGAGCGAGGTGCTCAGAGTCTTTAAATTTTAATTCTGCCATAGACTTCCTCCGTAAAGTATACTTAACTAATTTATTTTACATGTTAACGCCTGTATAGTCAACTGCAATGTTCTTTTATTTTGCGTTTTATCATAATATATAATTAAAAAGCCGGTTTTTGTACTTGATAGAGCCGTCTTATAAAGTTATAATAGCAGCATCTTAATGAAAGAAGGTATTTATATGGAATTAACCGCCATGGCAAGCTGGCTTAACAGCACATTTGCCGGTTATGACGGGGCCATTTTAGGCGCTATGCACTCTCTTGCTGAGGGTGCGGGGAAAGTTTTAACTCCCATTATGAAGCTGATAACTCTGCTGGGTGAAAAGGGACTTCTTCTCTTTATACTGGCACTTGTCTTTATGTGCTTTGCAAGAACAAGAAAGTACGGTGTGTGCATCTTCGGTGCCGTATGCTGCGGTGCTTTAATCACCAATATCATTTTAAAAGACATGGTTGCAAGACCCAGACCCTTTGAAGGCTTACAGCAGTTTACTCAATACTGGCAGTTTTTAGGCTCTCCCGCTGAGGACGGATTCTCCTTCCCCTCCGGTCATGTAACCGCCGCTGCATCCGGTCTTACCGCTCTTTGCCTTATCACAAAAGATAAGCGCTTCATTGCCCCCTCTGCAATCATCGTCGTTCTCATGGGTATTTCAAGAAACTACCTTATGGCTCACTACCCCTCTGACGTGCTTTTTGCAATGATTATCGGTGTTGCATCCGCCTTTATCGCATGGGCAATCACCAAGCTTATTTACAACATTCTGGAAGCTAACGAGGATAACGGCTTCTGTTCTTTTGTGCTTAACTTCAGTCTTCTTTCTGTCGCGCGTAATGTCAGCGTTTCCGACCTGAAAAAGACCCGCTATAAGGGAAAGCACTGATTTGAGGTAAGGTATGGAACTTTCTCTGTTCAAGGAATTTAAAAATATAATCGTTCTGGACACGGAAACCAGCGGTCTTAACTTTAAGGATGACGAAATAATTGAGCTTGCCATGCTGAGAGTGGCACACACGGTAAACGGCTTTGAGGTTCTGGATGAATACGATGAATTTATAAGCCTCAGCCCCGGCAGAGAGCTGCCGGAAAAGATAACGGAGCTTACAGGCATTACCCCCTTTATGCTTGCAACTCAGGGGCGGGACAAAGCCTCTGTATGCCGTGCAGTAGAGGAGATGTTTTCCGTTGAAAAGCCTCTGGTTGTGGCTTATAACTCCCAGTTTGACATGTGTTTTCTCTATTACTTCCTCGCAAAATACGGTGACCCAAGGGTTTTGAAAAATATCAAAATGCTGGACGCCATGACGGTATATAAAGACCGCCGCTCCTTCCCCCACAAGCTCTGCAATGCCATTGAGGCATACAGTGTGGACGCGGTAAACTCCCACCGTGCCATTGACGATACCAAAGCCGCTTTCAAGGTTTTAATTGCAATGGCTGAGGAAAAGGACGACCTTGCAAACTACATAAATCTTTTCGGTTACAGCCCCAAATACGGTGTGGCAGGCACGAAAATCTCCTCTGTCACCTATAAACCTCAGGGCTTCCAGCCGGGAGTACCCCTTTACGAAGCATAAAATATGCGGGGACGGTTCAAAATGAACCGTCCCCGTTTTTTATAATTTATTCCGTATATTGCTTAATGAAAGCACCGTCAAAGACAGCATCAAAATTCTGATCCATCCATGAACCCTCTGCAACATAGATTTCCACATCGTGATCACTCTGCACAAAGGAAGTAGTGTCCCACTTTTCCAGTGTCAGATCAGCAGGCACAAAGACTTTCTCCAAACCGCTGTTTGCAAAGGCATAGCCGCCGATTTCTTTAAGTCCCGCAGGAAGAGTGACTTCTTTAAGTGAGGTGCACTTATAAAATGCGTACTCATCGATTTTCGTTACCGTGTCAGGCAGAATGATTTCCGGTAAGCTGCTGCACATCTCGAATGTGTGGGGCTTAATTTCCGTCAAAGCCCCTTCAAAAACAACGGTTTTCAGATTGGGGCAATCCTGAAATGTATACTTGCCTATATCTGTTATGCCGGAAGGGATTGTGATTTCCTGAAGATTTGCACAGTGAGCAAATTCCATATCGGAGATTTTTGTAAGTCCCGCGGGCAGGCTGATGCGCTCAATGGAATCACTGAGACTTAACCCCCTATTCAGGTCAAAATCTAAATCGCTCTCAAAAGAGACCTCTTTTACCTTACATTCGTCCGGTGCGAAAACCGCGCCGTTAAAGCCGGTGCATCTTTCGGGGATGACAATTTTGCTTTGCTCCATGCCGCTTTCGGACAGGGCGGAAATAAGATCGCCGTCCCATTTGAAGTAATCTTCGGAAACTTCTGCGCCTGCACCGGAATTTTCCTCTGCGGAATTGCCGTCCTGCTCTGGGGAATCGCTCTTTCCGCCGCAGCCTGCAACGGAAACCATCATCACAAGAGTCAGAATAAGTGCTGCAATTTTCAAGTATACTTTCATAGTTATCCTCCTTGGCGTTTAGCTTCTGAGACTGCGGGCAGAAACGCATAATGTTAAAGTCTCTGTACTGCATCTCAGGAGAAAACTGTACGGAATTTTCGTTTTTTCACGTGGTCAAAGCCACTGAATTTTATAAGATTATAACACATAGGTTTAAATCTTCATCAGAGATTTTAATCCTCTTATATACCAGAATTTTGCAAAAGCCGCCATATTGGTATGTTTTGTTTTTAATGAAGGGAATTTAAGATTTCCAGCAAAAATCCACTTTAAATCGCCGAAAAAATACAGGGACGGTTTTTCTTAAACCGTCCCTGTATTTTTCATTTCCGGGTTGTTTTCTGTCATTATTCTGTGGCCGCTCAGCCGCTTTTTTTACTCGAAATCCACAAAGCCCGTTCTCGTCCTTTTAGGATAGCCAAGCTCCCAGCAGCACTTGCCGCATTCGGGGCACTTTTCCCCATTGTCACAAAGCTTTTTAATTCTGGACTCTGCCCGCATAAGATACATATTCGTTCTGTCTACATATCCGCAGTTAGGGCAGAAGCTGAGGTAGTTTGCGAAAGAATCGAAAACCTCATGCTTTCTGTTTTCTTTCTCCTCCTCGCTCAGCGCCCTCGGCTCTATATTCTCATTTTTCTGCATTTCAAGACCTCCGAATCAGATCCGGTGCTCACGCTTTACGCTGTCATAGTGTTTATCCAGAAATGGCAGCACCACATAGTGCATGAGCTTCATGTCAAGATTATAGTAATACACCGCGAAAAGGCCGGCTAATATGCCGGTGGTCACGGCAAAAATTTTTCCGATTTTCTTCATATCACTCTCTCCTTTACCAGCCCATGGAGTCGTCAAAGTCCACCAGAGTGGGGTCTAAGGGTTCCTCATGCAGCACGCTCTGCATATACTGGTTTACAGCCCGTCTTGCCTCTGCGGGAGGAACTATGCGGGGGTCCATAAGGGAGTGGGGCATCCAGATAATGTTATATTTATCCCGGTACTTGTTAAACTCCTCCTCAAGCAGCCCCGCAGCACTTGCCATGCCCTTGCAGCCTACATCATCATACATAATAATGGTGTCGCAGTTAAACTTCTCGGCAGTTTCCCACATCTGGAGAATGTGGCGGTTGCCGCCGACGGTATGAGTACGCATGGGAGTGTGAGAATACCAGTCGGCAAGGTCTTCCATAAGCTCGTCTTCATCATCAAGCTCCAGTATGTTGTGGCCTGTAAGGGAGTCCATGTTAATAACGCAGATTATGCCCCAGCAGTTATAAAGCCAGCCTATGCCGTGGGTATAGTATGTAGAGCCGCAGCTCCATGCAAGCGCTCTGTGTCTTGCCTTGGGGAAGGTGTTTATGTGCTTCTTTGCGGCCTTCTGGAAAATCTTCAAGGTCTTTTTGGAAGATGACGCGAAGTATTTTGTACCGCCATGCTGGTAGAAATAAATTCTGTAAAGTCCCTGAACCACAGGGTTCATAGCGCCGGAGGAGGTATTTGCATAAATATCCCAGCGCTCTATCTCTTCCCTGTTGACCTGATTTGTCTTTCTCAGGTGTTCTTTAAAGGTGTCCCAGTTGAATTTCTGTCCCGTCTGCTGTTCAAGAAATTCTATTGCCGAATAAAGCTCGTGTACGCCCAGTTCCTTGGTTGTGGGGTCATCGTACATAAGAGGTGCGGTAAGAGCGTGGACAGGCTTTCTGCCGTCATCGGAAAGCGCTCTGTACATGGCGCTGTTATCCATCATGTTGGCATCACAGGGGTTATTGGAGGATAGCCAGAAGTTTCCGATGTCCGGATATTCTCCCTCAACGGCAACGCCGGTTTCAACCAGAGGCAGAGTGCACATATCGCCGGGTATGCCAACGCTTACCGACTGGTCAAGATAATATCCGCCCAGAGATTTTCTAAGCAGCGGAATCATAAAGGCCGCCTGCTGCTGAATGTTTATGGCGTCATAGCCGGGGAAGCCGAAGATAAGGTGCTGAGGCAGGGTGTAGTCAATGGCAACGGTTTTTTCCGTGTGCTCATTTTCACCGAAGCGCCGGTCTGCCCTTATCATCTTCCATATTATATCTATGGTATCGCTGATCATGCAGTCTATTGCCACAAGGTCACCGTGGAGCGCCGGGCCTCTGTCTCCCTCTATCCAGCGGTCAACCATAGCGGGAGCGGTAAGATAGGCGCTGAGCCAGCGGTATTTCCAGAAAGCCTTTGCCATGCGCACCGGATTTCTGGCCACAAGCCCTGCCATTTTCACCCACGTGTACATCCAGTAGCCGAAGGCAAGGCCGGTATCCTTAACGCCTCTCCACTCTCTGCGGGCAAAGATATTGGTATTTTCAATATAGCGCTGACCTATGTAGTGGCAATCTTCATCGCCTTTAAGGAAATGGCCTAAGGTGCCGTACTGCTGTTTAAGGCTGTATTTTCTTTTCCACATATTTATCCCTCCGTTCCGGTCTGGATGCGTTTAATTTCGAGGCTCTCCACGAAAGCCTGAAATCTTGTACGGAGCTGACCGGTGGCGGCGTTGGTGTAATCCCTCTCTATCTGGCACACAGGCATGGTGCCGGGGAGCTGGAAGCCGTCCATCATCCAGTTTGAAATCTGGGCACGCTCGTAGCCCCAGTATTCGCAGAACTTCATGCTCTCCACTAAAAGTCCCTCTGCTCCGTATTCCTGAGCCATATCGTACAGGAAGCGCTTGCGGCCTATAATATTTTCCTGTCCCATAGACCTCGGACACTGGTTTTCGTTAAGGTAGCTTCTTGCAATGGCATCAAGGGCGGTTTCGCCGTCTTTTATTATAATTTTTTCTCTTCCGGGCAGAGAGCCGAAGCAGTATCTGTCCGCCACCACAAAAGCCCCGCACTCTTCAAGAAGCTTTGTAAAATCGGGGTCATCAATTTCAGAGCCTACCACCATAACTCTGGCTCTGTACTTTACCTCTCTTTCCGGTTCTCTGTTTCTTATCTCCTCAAGGGTTTCCCTGAGGTAGGGCAGAATAAGATATTTAGGACACACCAGAGTTACAAGCTGAATTACATGAAATTCATAGCCTGTAATAGACGGGTTATTCTGCTTTCGCAGGTTTCCCAGCTCTGTTATAATCTCGCAGACTTCATTGTGCCGCTCTACTGCGCGGCGGATATTTTCCTCCGAAAAATCCACGCCGTAGACATTCCGGAGCGGTTCGATAATCTTCTTCTGAATCTGCCGCTTATAATAGCCAACGTGCCACTCGGTCTTTTTAAGCGGCACGTCCAGAAAGCTTGTGAAGAATTTTTCCTTAGGTATAAGCTTGCAATAGTCAAAATACTGCTCCATCCTGTTCATGGTGGCGCAGCATTCCTGTCCTATAAGAGCATCAATAAAATTGTACCCGCCTTCAAAGGCGCGCTCAAGAATACTCTTGGAGTATGGGCAGGAGCGGTTTGTCATGTAATAAGTGGCAAGATCCGGACTAATGCAGCGAGGTGCTCTAAGCCGCACACCAAAACAGCCCTCTACATCCAGCATGACTTCCGGAATGTGAGAGCAGTTGTAGCCGAGAGCCAGTTTTCCCTCATCGCAGGCCTGTTTCACAAGCTCATTGTTGGCATCCTGAAGCAGATTTTCAAAGAAAATCATGTGCTTTAGGTCTCGCATATTTATCCCCCTTTTCTTATTTATATCAGCACTTATTGATACTATCAAAAGTTTAACAATATGTATAAAGTCTGTCAACATCGAAGTATATTTTCGTAGATATTGTTACAAAAATAACTTGCTTTTTAGCTGTTTTGACTGTGACAAAGTGGCTCAATGTGTCGTATTTTGACATAAAATTCCATTATTTTTTGTCATCTCCACTGTCTTTTACCATGAAATTCCATTTGTATTTTTTTAAGCGCGAACTCAGGTAATATTACAGATTGTTTTCAGTCCGGCTGACATTTATTTTGTTTTTCGGCAAATACGGAAAGCTTTTTCCTTAAATTATACTCACGGAAACTGCCTTTAATGATAAAAAAATTCCTGCCTCATGGGCAGGAATTTTTCATTCTGTCATATAGTTTTTCGGCAATTTCAAAGATGAACTTCCGCTGTTTTGCAGTGCAGTCTGTAAGGGGTTTTAAGGCAGGCTTTCCCCAGCTGTTTAAAATTTCGGGGCATGTCCGTATACACTTAGGACTTATATTAAAAATGCGCTTATATTCACAGTGCATCCTCCGCGAAATTCATGCTTTCAGGATAACGTAGAAAGGTAGAGCTTTACAACGGAGAAAGGCTTGTTGCAAAGTGTATTTTATGCTATCATATAGAAAAACTTTCGGAGGAAGAAATGGTAAAAGAA
>JAHHRQ010000096.1 GCA_020025715.1 Oscillospiraceae bacterium
TTTTAGGCCCCGGCGTAAATGAACACCAGACCGGTCTTGCCTTTGACCTTACCACCGACTCTACCCAGAGCATTAACTACGGAAACTTCCATCAGGACGGTATAGAAGATACCGACGCATACAAGTGGATGGTTGAAAACTGTGCCGATTACGGTTTTATTCTCCGCTACCCTGAGGGCAAGGAAGAATATTACGGCACTCCCTGCAATAACGCCCATTTCAGATATGTGGGCAAAGAGGCAGCAAAGTACATAATGGAAAATAACCTTTGCCTTGAGGAGTTCATAAGACTTTACGACGAAAACGCCGTTTACGTACCTGAACCTAATACAGAAAAATAATAAATACCCCCTGATGCAGCGAACAGCCCCGGTTTGTACTATCCGTACAAACCGGGGCTGTTCATATTGTTTAGTGGGTGTAATGTTTGTTATTTAGTGGGTGTAATGTTTGTTATTTTAGTGGGTATGTTGTTTGTGGTTTTAGTTCTTGGGCTGAGGAGCGGCGTCGGCATCAGCTGCGGGAGCGTCTGCTGCATTGGGAGCCTCTGCGGGAGCCTGAGTGCCTGCGTTATCAGCGGGAGCGTTGGCTGCACCTGCATCGTCGGTTACAACGCCGGGAGCTGCATCGGGAGCTTCAACAGGGGCGTTATCAGATATTTCAGGGACGGATGCTTCGTCCTTAATGTCTTTGTCCTCTTTATCAGTTCCGCATGCTGCGAAGCTAAGTACCATAATAACTGCCATAAGAAGTGCTGCGAGTTTTTTCATAATTGATTTTCCTTTCTTGCATTAGCACGGTTTTGTTCCGGCTGCGCCGGGGCATCAGTTTAATTTCTGGTTACTTCTGACTGATGGTTCGCGAGGATATTAACACTATGAAATTAAGCTGTCAATAAATACGGCCCATTCTTAATAATTAGTTTTAATTATTACAACATATTTGAGGACACTGAAAAAGGAAAGTTTCAGGCAGAAAAAGGAAAGTTTTATACTGATTTATTTTCTATAAAAAAATCCCCGACACAATTTTAAACCATTGTATCGGGGGATTTCTGCAATTATTTAGTTTACTTTTGAACTTTTACGCTGAAAAGTTTAAAACAGAAAATCAGACAAGCTTGATTTTCCGGCAGGAGCCGGCGCCGAACACCTTTTCCATCTCTTCCTTGTAGTGAGGGAAGTATTCCGTAGGCATAAGGGCCTGAACGCAGCCTGCAAAGCCGCCGCCGTGAACTCTCCATGCGCCCTTTCCCTCAAGAAGTGAGGCGCTGAGGGAAAGACCCTGACTGAGCTTTAAATCACCTGTGGCAGAGGTTACAATATTGTTGAGAAATTCTTCCGAGGAACGGCCCGATTCGTTCATAAGGCGCATATACTCCTTACCATCTCCGGCTTTCAGAGCATCCCGCATACGGGGAACTCTTTCGTTTTCGGCAAAGAAGTGCATCGCACGGCGGACGGGACGGTTTGAAGGGTCCCAGCCCTTTTTGTAGAACTCCTCCGGGTCCACATCACCCAGAACACCTTTATCGAACATGTTGGCAATATAAACCATATCGGCAGGAATACGGGCATATGAGGTGTCAAGGCCTGCGTGACTTCCACCTGTATCGGTAAGGCAGAGGGTAAGGCCCATGGACTCAAAATCAGCCTCAATGTGTTCTATTTCGTTGGTTTTAAAATCTGCATAAACAGTGTGGCCCAAGGCACACACCATACCCATCAGTCCGCAGGGCTTGCCGAAGTACCGGTTTTCGGACTCCTGTGCAATACGGGCGATAACAATGGGCGAAACCTGACCGTCATTAAAAAGCTCACTGAGTATTTTGCCAATGAGCACGGAGAAAGCGGCAGACGAAGAAAGACCGGCACCTATGGGAAGTTCACTTTTGATTTTGGCGTTGAAGCCGCCGGTTTTAAGACCAAGACCCGCAAAACCGGATATAACACCGCGAACCAAAGCCACAGGCTTTCCGAACTCTCTCGTATTTACTGCCAGCTGGGTAGTCTTCAGCTCAATAGGCTCAAATCCTTCAGAATCTATATAAATCATATCTGTGCCGTTGGTTTCGCAGCGCGCAGAGATACCCAAATCAATGGCAGCGGCCAGAATTCTACCGTTCTGATGGTCAGTATGGTTGCCGGCCAGCTCTGTCCTGCCGGAGACAAATATGTCTTTTTTCATAATGTAACAGCCTCCTATATCCATCTAAAAAAGCAATCTGACAACAAATAACATGATATACCAAGGTCAAATTGTTGTCAACTGCTTAACATAAATTAGCCTAATTACAAGTATGTCGCAAAAAAGATGTGCAAATTCCTTGCCTTATTAGTGCACAGATTATATAATAGACTAAATAATTAACTGCAAAAACAATAGAGGAGGAAATAATGAAAAGCGCTAACGGAATAAATCTGACCATGCTTTGCGACTACTATGAGCTTACTATGGGAAACGGCTATTATGTGGCCGGGCTTAAAGATAGAATGACCTATTTCGATATTTTTTACCGCACCGTACCCGATGAGGGCGGCTATGCGATAGCGGCAGGTCTGGAGCAGATTGTGGACTATGTGCAGAAGCTTCACTTTGAGCCGGAGGATATTGAGTATCTGAGAAGCCGGAACATGTTTGACGAAGGCTTTCTTCAGTACCTTGCCGACTTCAAGTTCACCGGCGACATTTGGGCCGTACCTGAGGGAACTCCTATCTTCCCCCACGAGCCTATTTTAACCGTCCGTGCCCCGGCTATTCAGGCACAGCTGCTGGAAACCTATCTGCTGCTTGAACTGAACCACCAGAGCCTTATTGCCACAAAGGCAAACCGTATCTGCCGTGCAGCTGACGGAAGAGCGGTTATGGAGTTCGGCTCCCGCCGTGCTCAGGGTATTGCAGGCGCAGTTACAGGCGCAAGAGCGGCATATATAGGGGGCTGCTGCGGTACTGCATGTACCGTTTCCGATCAGGTCTATGGGGTTAAGGCACTGGGCACCATGGCCCATTCATGGGTGCAGATGTTCCCCACCGAGTATGATGCCTTCGTGAGCTACTGCAAGACCTATCCTACCAATGCTGTGCTGCTGGTAGATACCTATAATGTTATTAAATCCGGTGTTCCTAACGCGATAAGAGCATTTAATGATGTATTAAAGCCTATGGGAATTAAAAAGTGCGGTATCCGCATAGACTCCGGAGATATGGCATATCTTACCGTGAAGGTAAGAGAAATGCTGGATGAGGCGGGCTGGCCTGAGTGCACAATTACCGTTTCAAACTCTCTGGATGAGCGCCTTATTACCGAGCTTCTCCGTCAGGGTGCAAAGATTGACTCTTTGGGTGTGGGCGAACGCCTTATCACTTCCAAGAGCTCCCCTGTTTTCGGCGGTGTTTATAAGCTCTGCGCCATTGAGGATGAAGAGGGAAATATTATCCCCAAGATTAAAGTCAGCGAGAATGTGGGTAAAATTACAAATCCCGGCTTTAAAAAGCTGTACCGCTTTTACAGCAAAGAAACCGGCATGGCAGAGGCGGATTATATCTGCCTGAGAGATGAGGAGGTAGACGACAGTCAGCCTCTGGAAATCTGCGACCCCGATGCCCGCTGGAAGTGCAAGCTTATGGAAAACTTTAAGGCCGAGGAGCTTTTGAAGCCCATATTCAAAAACGGTGAGCTGGTTTACGACCTGCCGTCACTGGAAGACATAAAGCGCAACTGCGCCTATCAGGTCAGCACTCTCTGGCCTGAGGTAAAGCGTTTTGATTATCCTCATGAATACTATGTGGACCTGTCCCCCAAACTCATGGAGCTTAAAGACCGGATGCTGGAAAACTTCGGCAAAAAGTCCGAGAGTATGTGATTAGATTCAATAAAGGAGATGTACAGCCATGTTTCCTGAAAAATTTCTTGCATGGGGCCGCAGCAAAAGCTGTATCAGAGAGCTTGCCGCCTACGGCAATGCCCGTAAAGCTCAGATAGGTGAAGATAAGGTTTTTGATTTCAGCCTCGGAAACCCAAGTGTTCCCGCACCGGATTGTGTAAACAAATGTATAAAGGAGCTGCTTGATACCGAAGGCGGCACCATTCACGGCTACACCCCTGCAGTCGGCCTGCCGGGGCTGAGAAAAGTTATTGCCGAGGACTTAAATAAAAAGAGCACCGTTCATATTTCTCCTGACTATATTTACGTCTGCTGCGGCGCTGCCGCAGGCCTTGTTGTTGCGCTCAGAGCCTTGCTTATGCCCGGAGATGAGGTTATCGCCTTTGCGCCTTTCTTCCCCGAATATAGGGTGTTTACAGAGGGCGCAGGCGGAAAGCTTGTGTGCGTAAAGCCGGACGAGGCGCTTCAGCCCGACATTGAGGACTTTGAAAAGGCCATAAGTGAAAAAACCAAGGCGGTTATAGTAAATACTCCCAACAACCCCTCCGGTGTGGTGCTTAGAGCGGACACACTGGGTAAAATAGGCGAAATCCTTAAAAAAGCAGAGGAAAAGTACGGCCACAGCATATACCTTATATCTGATGAACCGTACAGGGAGCTTGTGTATGACGGTGAGCCTGTGCCATGTGTATTTGACTATTATCACAACACTGTCATGTGCTATTCATTCTCAAAGTCTCTCTCCCTGCCCGGTGAGCGTATAGGCTATCTGGCCCTAAGCTCTGCCATAGAACAGGCGGAGCGGGATGACCTTTTCGCAACAATCTGCGGCGCAGCAAGAGCTGCCGGATATGTTAATGCCCCCAGCCTTATGCAGAGAGTGATAGAAAAGTGCATAGGCAGTACATCCGACCTTTCCGTATATAAGGAAAACCGTGAGCTTCTGTATAACGGTCTTAAGGAGCTGGGCTTTAAGTGCGTATATCCTGACGGAGCCTTCTACCTGTTTATGAAGTGCCCCGAGGAGGATGCAAAGGCTTTCTCCGAGAAAGCTAAAAAACATGAACTGCTCCTTGTCCCCAGTGACGATTTCGGAATGGGCGGCTATGTAAGAATAGCATACTGCGTGCCGGCGGATATGATCCGCCGCTCCATGCCTGCATTCAAGGCACTGGCTGAGGAATACGGATTATAAAGTAAATAAAAAAAGGACGTTTCCACATGGAAACGTCCTTTTTTTATTCGGCAATCTTTTTAAATGCCTTTTTAAAAGCTCATACAGCAGATAAAATGCAAAGCAGGCAAGTATAAACCGCAGGTGCATTAAAACTGCCGTGTATCTGTCAGAGGCAAAGGCCGCCGCATAAATGTATAAATTTACAAAATACACTGCACTTAAAAACAGCACCGGTGCTCTGAATTTCTTCATCACCAGAGACAAAAGCACAGCCGCCGCGCAGAAGATGAAGTTTAACTTGTACGCCGCCTGAACTGCGGAAATGGGAGTGCCCAGAACTTCGTTCCAGTACCATGGCCAGTTGAGCATCATGCGGGGCTTTAGGTAGAGATAAGTTTTCAAAAATGAGGCAGGATTGGTTTTAAACCAGTGTTCCATGCGATATTCTGCACTCAT
>JAHHRQ010000097.1 GCA_020025715.1 Oscillospiraceae bacterium
TTTGAATGTCTTGTAAAAAAGCTTGGCGTTGAAGTAAAGGGCAGAAAAGCCCTTGTGTTTGGCAGCGGCGGTGCATCGGCAGCTGTTTGCGCGGTTTTAAAGGAAATGGGAGTTTCTGAGCTTCGCATTATATCAAGACACGGCGAAGACAACTACGAAAATCTGAGCCAGAATTATGACGGCGAAATTATAGTAAATGCAACCCCTTTGGGCATGTACCCCAATAACGGCAAAGCGGCTGTGGATTTAAGCCTGTTCCCAAAATGCAGGGCAGTTTTTGACCTCGTGTATAATCCGGCAAGAACGGCACTCATAATGCAGGCTGAAAAGCTGAATATTCCCTGCGCCGGAGGACTTTATATGCTTGTAAGTCAGGCAAAGGGCAGCAGTGAGCAGTTTGCAGAGAGCAAAATTCCCGAAAACCTCATAGACAGTATTACGGCTGAACTTAGCAATTCCATGGAAAACATTGCACTTGTGGGTATGCCCGGCTGCGGCAAATCCACCGTTGCGGCAGAGCTTTCAAAATTAAGCGGTAGAAAGGCATATGACAGCGACAGCCTTATTGAAGAAAAGGCGGGAATGACTATTTCTGAAATCTTTGAGAAATTCGGGGAAGAGCATTTCAGAAAGCTTGAAACCGAAGCTCTGGCAGAGCTTGGAAAGCTATCCGGCGTAATAATTGCAAGCGGCGGCGGAGCTGTAACAAGGAAAGAAAATTATCCGCTTCTGCATCAGAACTCACGCATTGTCTGGATTAAAAGAGATCTGACGCTTCTCCCATGCAAAGGCAGACCTATTTCCAAAGCAAAAGGCGCAGAAGAAATTTATGCCGAAAGAAAAGGTATGTATGAAGCCTTTGCAGATATTACGGTAGATAATGAAAAAAGCCCCGCAGATACAGCAAAAGCAATTCTGGAGGCTCTAAAATGAAATTATTTATAATTAACGGCCCTAACCTTAATATGCTTGGTCTGAGAGAACCGGACATATACGGCAGGCAGGATTATGCAGCCCTGTGCAGCTTCATTGAAAGAACCTGTAAAGAGGCAGAAATTGAATTTCAGATTTTCCAGTCAAACCACGAGGGGGAACTGGTAGATATAATTCAGAGCGCCTATAAAAATGCAGACGGCATAGTAATAAACCCCGCCGCCTATACACATACAAGCGTTGCCATTCTGGATGCGCTGAAAGCCGTAAATCTTCCGGCAGTTGAAGTGCATCTGTCTGATATAAGCAAGCGGGAAGATTTCAGGCAGATTTCATATGCAGGAATGGCATGTATTAAGACCGTAAAAGGCTTAGGCTTTGAGGGATACAGGCAGGCAATCCTGTTTTTAAAATCATATCTTAATAAAGAAAAAGTACAGTCATAATCTGACTGTACTTTTTTTCGTTTAGGCAGTTTCTCTGGGCATGAAAACCTTTCTTGTATCTTTTCTGTGCATCCAGATAGAGTAATAAGAAAAAATCATACCGGAAACACCGCAGATCAGCATACAAAGCCTGTAATCCATGATTTCGCCCAGCAAACCTACAATAAGGGAAAGAACTCCGCCCATTGCAAAAAACATAATATCGGAAAAGGCAATCACACGGGCTCTGTATTCGTCGGGAATATAGCTCTGTATGGCGGCTTCTCTGAGGGAGGCACTGTTTGAGCCTAAAAATCCGCATATAGCCCTGTTTACAAGCATTAGCGGGTAGGGGAGAAACAGGAGACAGGCATCCATTAAGTCATAAAACTCATAGATAAAGAAACAGAGACCGAACTTTTTCTCAGGCTTTATTTTCAGGTTATAGTGAAACAGACCGCCTATGGCCCGCCCTATACATTCCGCCACCGAGAAAAACGAATACATGGCAACGGTAAAACCGGGGGCTGTACGGAAAAAGGCCACCATTATAGGGCCGTAGCCGTTGGCAATGCCGCCTGCAAAACCTGTGTAAAGATAGGAATATCCGATGCCTTTTTCTTTTTTCATAAATTCAAGGGCGTCTTTAATATCTTTTTTCCAGAGCTTAAAGGAAAACTTTTCGTCGCCCCTGCGCTTTTCTTCGTTAATTTTAATTCCGCTTTCAATACATGCAGCCAGCATTGATAAGCCGCCCTGAATAATAAGTATCCATGCAACGCCTATTGCATCCATGAGCCATGCGGCAACAGGCATCATAATTACCATGAGCACCGGATAAACCATAGATGACACCGCATAGCCCTTTTGTTCCATGCCGTCGGGAATTAGGTTTGGATAAATGCTGTTGTACGCCAGCATATCGAAACTGCCCAGAGATTGGAGCAGAAGGGAAAAGCCCATGTAGCCCCAATAGGTAAAGGGCATTTTCAGCAGATAAAAGCCTGCAAGGGCGAACAGTAATCCGTTCACCATATCTCCGCCTACAAGAAAGAGTTTTCGTGGCAGTCTGTCCATATAAGGAGCCGCAAACACGGGAATTATAAAACCGGGTATAAACTGCACGGCTACAATTAAAGCAGAAGCAAGTGTGCTGCCTGTCTCATCGTAAACCAGAAAGGACAGGGCAAAGCTGCCTGCGATTCCGCCTATGCCGCCTAAAATTGTGGCAATAATAAGAAGAGTGAAATTTTTAGTCCAAAGAGTTTGCTTCATTTTCTCACCTCGCTTACATATTTTAACATAAGATTATAAAGCAAAACAATAATGTATATTGGGGATAAATTTCTTAAAGCCGGCCTTTAAAGGCAGCTTTCTGACGATATTCCGGATAAGCCAGCAAAAGCCGGTATGCCTGCTTGTACTTTCTCTTGTACTCAAGATATTCAAGCATCCATGGCATATGAAAAATACAGTAACCCACAGGGCGCTCCGCCCTCATTGCCTCAAAACAATTCATAAGAGTATTTCCGTATTCTTCGGAATCAAGGTAATTATCATCATTGAGGCGTATTTCTACTATACGGCACATAGCATAAACAGTCTCGTCCGGATCATCCTTCAAATGTTCGTATGCTCTACTCAGCACCGAAAGAGCTTTCTCTTTCTGGTTTGTTTTCTCATAGCAGATTGCAAGCTTATGAAGATGCAATATATCCCCTTCAGGACAGCCCACAAAATATCGGAGAGCCTCTGTGTATTCTCCAAGCTCAATTCTGATGGATGCGATATTGTAATCAATAGAATCCAGAATGGTGTATTCTCCGAAGTCAAGAGCCAGACTCCGTGCAATTTTATAATGGGAACTCATGGCTTCAAAGTACAGGAGATTGGCGTAGCATGAGCCTATATAGTAGTGGGCATACATAATATTTAATGCTCTGCCTTCCGATGCAGCCTGTTGAATTGCAAGCTGCAAAAGCTCAATGGCTCTTGTATTCTCTCCGTTCCAGTATCGGTAACTTCCGGCAGCAAGATAGATAAAAGAGCAGGGGTTAAGCTTTATTGCTTCCTCAAAGCGCTCCTGCAAAACTCGCTGTATTGAGAGCTGCCTGTGATCCATACAAACTTCAATAGCCTCCGGCAGAGGTTCAGCACCCTCTTTACTTATGGTTTTAAGCAATAGAGCGTCCAAACCGTAGACGCTGTTTAAATATTTGTTCCAGATAGGAGAGGCACAGAGTTTTTGAAATCGTCTTTCATGGCCTGATAACAGCAGTTCCCACGCATTTTCTATAAGCTCTCCGTAAATTCCGGAGCTTTGCCATTCAACGCCGAGACGGGAAAAAAGCAGTGATAGTATTTCCTCCGACGGTTCCGCTTTGCCCTGCTCGATTTTAGATAAGTATGAGACAGTACATATATCTTTGCAAAGCCCTTCCTGACTCCAGTTGCGTTTAAGCCGTTCATGGCGTATAAGAAACTGAGGATATTTCATTTGTATCACCTCAAGCATATTTTAGCATACAGCTTAAAGGCAATACAAGCCTTAGTTTTGGGGAAAATTTTCTTAAATACAATACCTTAAAGGCTTTATATTGAAAAATACAGTAAAAAAGGAAGCAGCTTAAGCTGCTTCCTTTTTAAGTCTTAAAAACTTCGGATTAGTTTCCGAAACGATAACCGAGATGAAAATCAGCGCAAAACCGAAAAGCAGTTTTGCCGTGATTTCCTCGTGATAAAAGATCAGCGAACACAAAGCCCCGAAAACGGCTTCAAAGCACATTATGACAGCAGTGGTGGTTGCGGGAGTATATTGCATACCCAATGCCTGCAAATAAAAGCACACCCCTGTGCACATTACGCTGAGGTAGAGAATGTTAAACCATGCAGAAGCGGGGACTGCGGTAGGCGGCTCTTCAAATATAAGAGCAAATATCCAGCATAAAGCAGCGCCGGAAACAAACTGTATAACTGTCACGCCCAGAGCGTCACCCTCAATAAGGTTTCTTTCCATCATAATAATCTGAATAGCATAGAAAATACCAGATATTAAGGTAAGTACATCACCGATGTTTACCCCGCCGTCAGCACCGCTGAGAGATACAAAGCCTATTCCGCTGATGCAGAGAATACCGGCAACCACATGGGAAAGCTGTGGCCTTCTCTTATATACAAGCCATGAGAGGAAAGGCACCAGAACGCAGTAAGTGGTGGTGAGGAAAGCGTTTTTTCCGGGGGTGGTGTATTTTAATCCGAATGTCTGCACTATATAGGCAACGCCGAGGCAAAGCCCCATAACTACACTTGCTTTTACGAGAGACTTAGGCATACGCTTCAGCTGCTTTCCGGCAAAAAGTGCCAGAAGCAGGGCAGAGATAGTAAATCTTATTGCCAGCACCCAGAAAACGCCCATGCAGTCCAGCATGTTTTTAAGCACCACAAATGATGTTCCCCAGATGAATGCAGTGGTGAAAAGGGCAAGTCGGCCCATAACTTTATATTTATTTTCCATTTTTAAACCTTTGTCATGTGCGGCGCGGCGGCACGGAGCATAAGTTTTTTGGTTCCTATTTTTTCAAAATTGATTTCTATAAGGAAGTCTCCGCCCATAGGAGTCATTTTTGTAATGACACCCGGTCCGAATGCTTTGTGATTGATGTTGTCTCCGGTGTTGAATTCATATGAAACGGTTTTGGG
>JAHHRQ010000098.1 GCA_020025715.1 Oscillospiraceae bacterium
ACTTTCGGTTATTTCGTCCCTCAGCTTCTGGATTTAAGCGCCCCGCTAAACAGCATAGAAATGTATTTCCGCTGTGCCGCAGATATGGAGCAGAGTGAGCTTTCCATAGAGCTTGACGGCAAAGAGATTTACCATAAAAATTATTCCCGGCTCAGACCTCCTGAAATGGAGAGGCTGAAACTTGATTTCTCATCTTTCAACATCAATGAAAACAGCATAATAGAGCTTAAGCTCAGGGAGGCGGGCAGTAATGGATAAAGTTATAAAAGAGCTTGTATGTATAGGCTGCCCCAACAGCTGCCGCCTGACGGTAAAGGGCAGCAGGGAAACCCCCGAAATTTTCGGAAACCGCTGTCCCAAGGGGGCTGAATTTGCAAAATCCGAGCTTACATGCCCCATGCGCTGTCTCACAAGCACAGTGCTCATCAGCGGTGCAAAGCTTGCGGTTTTACCGGTCCGAACCGACGGTGACATTCCAAAGAGCCTTATACCTGAGGCCATGAAGGAGATAGCAAAAGTCAAAGTGGAGGCTCCTGTAAAATGCGGAGACACAGTGCTTAACGATCTGCTGGGAACAGGAGTACGGCTTATGGCTACTGAAAGCGCGGAAAGAGAGGAGGCTTAGCCGTGTTGGAAACCAGAGACCCTCTTGTACTTAGCTTTGATATGGGCACTCAAAGTGCCAGAGCTATGCTGGTAGATAAAAGAGGACAGATTCTCTATAAGACTCAGTTAAAATACAAAACCCCCTATTTTTCAACCTATCCCGGCTGGGCAGAGCAGAAAGCGGAATTTTACTGGGACGCTTTGTGCCATGTAAGTCTGGAGCTTAAAGAAAAGGCCGGCAGTGACTGGGACAGATTGACAGCAGTCACCATGTGCTGCATAAGAGACAGCTGCGTATGCGTCGACGTAAACGGAAAGCCTCTGAACAATGTAATTTTGTGGCTGGACATGAGAGAGGCAAAAGGATTAAAAAAAGTTCCCGCTCCCCAGAAACTGGCTTTTACCGCCAGCGGAATGAGAGAGACCGTAAAGCTGCAAAGAAAGATGTCCGCCTGCAACTGGATAAAAAAGAACGAGCCGGAGCTGTGGAGAAAAACCCATAAATTTCTGCTGCTGTCCGCCTATCTGAATTTCTGTTTTACCGGCAATTACGCCGACAGCTGTGCAAATCTTATAGGGCACATACCATTCGACAGCAAAAACCGCTGCTGGATGAAGGAAAAGGACATACGCCGGTGTATATTTGATATTGAGCCTTCAAAGCTTTATGATATACTGGAACCCGGAGAAATCGTGGGTCTTATAAGCCGGAAAGCATCCGAAGAAACGGGAATTCCGGAAGGCACCGAACTTATAGCCACAGGCTCGGACAAAGGCTGCGAGATAGTAGGCCTCGGCTGCCTCAGTCCCGACAAGGCGGCGTTAAGTTTCGGAACCACCGCCTCCGTTGCTGTCACCACCGACCACTACATGGAGCCGCTGTCCTTTATCCCTGCATATCCTGCGGTGAAGAAGGGCTGCTACAATCCGGAAGTACAGATATACAGAGGATTCTGGCTCATATCATGGTTTAAAAAGGAATTTGCCGCCAAAGAAGAGGTTGAAGCCTTAAAGCTTGGCATCAGCGCCGAGGAGCTTTTGAACAGCCGCCTGAAGGAAATTCCGCCCGGCTGCGGCGGCCTCACCTTCCAGCCCTATTTCACCCCCGGCATAACAATGCCCACCGCAAGAGGCGCTATTATCGGCGTCTCTGACATGCACACCAGAATTCACCTATACCGCGCCATAATAGAGGGCGTGGGCTACGCTCTCATAGACGGTCTCAAAACCCTCGAAAAACGCGGTCATTTCAAGGTAAAGGAGCTTTTTGTGGCAGGCGGAGGCTCTCAGAGTGACGAGATATGCCAGATAACTGCCAACATGTTCGGCCTTCCGGTAAACCGGATACAGACTTATGAGGCCAGCGGTCTCGGCAGTTCCATGGTTGCCTTCATCGCAAAGGGTATATATGATGACATGGAAAGCGCCGTGAACGCCATGGTGCAGGTAAAAGACCATTTCGTACCGGACAGGAAAGAGTACCGGCTTTATAAACTGCTTTTCAACAATATATTCAGGCAAATTTTTCCGCGGCTCCTGCCGCTATACAAAAAAGAAAGATCTATAAGGGGAGATTATTAACATGGCTAAAGCATATACAGGTTTTGAACCCAAATGGTTCAGAGGCGATTTTTCTCCGAAATCCTACCGTTCCATATTTAAATGGGGTCCCGCCGACCAGATTAAGCCGCCCAAAGAGGCCCTTTACAAGCTGATAAAGGATGAATTTGAGCTGACAGATAAGGATTTTGACCATTACACCGAGGATCTGGGTCTTGACGAGGTTGAGTTTGACGCGCCCATAACTCTTACCGATGAACAGCTCAAAGCTCTCTCTGAGATAGTAGGTGAAGATTATCTCCGCACCGATTCCTACGCAAGACTTTCCGTTGCCTACGGCAAAACGATGTACGATATTCTCCGTCTGCGCAACAAAATTATCGAGAACATTCCCGATGCCGTGCTGTACCCCGACTCCAAGGAGCAGATTGAGGCCATAGTTGCCTACTGTGCCGAAGAGAAAATCCCCGTATATGTTTACGGCGGCGGCTCCTCTGTTACAAGAGGCGTTGAGTGCGTAAAGGGCGGTATTTCCCTTGATATGCGCCTGCGTTTTAATAAGGTAATAGATTTTAACGAGATAGACCAGACCATAACCGTTGAAGCCGGTATGAGCGGCCCCAAGCTTGAAGAAACCCTTAACAACGCCGTTGAGCTTTTCGGCGCAAAAAGAGCCTACACCTGCGGCCACTTCCCCCAGAGCTTTGAATATTCTTCCGTAGGCGGCTGGGTTGTCACCAGAGGTGCAGGCCAGAACAGCAGCTACTACGGCTGCATCAGCGACATAGTTTTAAAGCAGGAATACGCAACTCCTATCGGCAATATTAAAACCGACAGCTACCCCAGAAAGGCTACCGGCCCGGATCTGGGACAGATAATGATGGGCGGCGAGGGTGCTTTCGGTGTTTTAACCCATGTTACCCTTAAAATTTTCCGCCACATGCCCGAAACCATAAAGCGCTACTCCTTCATGTTCCCCGACTGGGAGACTGCACAGGCAGCCGCCAGAGAAATGATGCAGTGTGAGGCCGGTCACCCCTCCGTTTTCCGTCTCTCCGACCCGGAGGAAACCAAAATTACTCTCCGTCTTTACGGCGTTGACGAAACTCCCCTGATGCAGCTGTTTAAGCTCCGGGGCTTCAAGGAGGGTGAAATGTGCCTGTACCTTGGCTTTACCAACGGCGAAAAGGGCTTTTCCAAGAACTGTGCAAAGCAGATGTGCAAAATTGCCCGCCGCTTCGGCGGCATGAGCCTTACAGGCTTCGTTGTAAAGGGCTGGGAAAAGGGTCGTTTTAGTGACCCCCTGCTCCGAGACACAATTCAGGACTTCGGTCTCGTCACCGACACTATGGAGTGCTCCGTCAACTGGAGCAATATGAGCAAGGTTCACAGAGAGGTAAGAGAGTACTGCAAGAGCCGCCCCCACACCATAGTCATGACCCACATGAGCCATGTGTACCCGCAGGGCGCTAACCTCTACTGGATATTCATCGCCAAGATGAGCGACCCGGAGGAGTACAGAGCCTATCATGCAGGTATTCTGGATGCTATTCAGAAATCCGGCGCATCCATGAGCCACCACCACGGCATAGGCAAGATGTTCGGCCCATGGCTTGAGGGCAGCATAGGCCACAATGAGTACGATGTTATAAGAGTTCTTAAAGAACACTTTGACCCCGACAACATTATGAATCCCGGCGGAACACTGGGTCTTGACATCCCCGAAAAGGACAAAAAATATCTCAGAGATGATATAAGACCTAATGTCTAAACAAGCAGAAACGGAAACGGCAGCTGAGCTGCCGTTTCTTTTTTGCATTTTTCTTCTTTTTTGTGTTTAATTTTTATCATTTTTTCTGCATAAGCACTTGATATTGACCATATGACATAGTATAATGTAGTAAAGATAGTGAAATAAATAACGTTAAAAGAAAAACTTATTTATGCTGACGCTTCTTTTTACTACACCTGTCGGCCTTATGACCGGGAAAGGGACCTGACATGAAAAAATATACTAAATACGCCAAATATCTGAGAACCATCAAAACTCTGTGCCTTATATTGTTTCCTCCCCTTCTGTACATCGGTGCACAGATAATTTTACGTGATTCCGTGAGCATTACCAGCAGCTTCCGCGGTAACGAAGCTGCATTCTCCGCAGGCGCGCTGTTCCCTGTTATTGCATGTATCTATGCTCTGGGAGATGATAAGAAGCAGACCCGCAGATATTCCCCCATGCCGCTTTCATTCCTTATCGTAGGCATCATATGCCTCTGCCTTTGCACCGCTTACATTGCCCGTTTTGCACATATTGATACCGAAGTTCCCAGTGTAGTGCTTCTCGCCGGAATGGGTCTCTTCGGACCTATAAACGAGGAGCTTATATACAGAGGCTTTGTACTTCAGAACAGCCGCAAGCTGTTCTCCCCCGCTCAGGCCATTATCCTTTCATCTCTGATATTTGCAGCCGCACATTCCGGTGTTGTCGGCTTTGCAGCCGCTTTCGGTGCAGGTCTCTTCTTCGCCCTGCTCTCTTATAACTTCGGCTTATGGGCTCCCATTGCCGCTCACGTTATCGTAAATCTTATCTCCTTTGTACCCGGAATTTACGTTCTCCCCATTTGGGTTTACATCCCTGCTATGGCCGGTCTTGCACTTACAAGCATATATTTCATGTCTCACGGTTTAAAGAAATCCAAGTAATCGGCAGCACAAACGAACCCCT
>JAHHRQ010000099.1 GCA_020025715.1 Oscillospiraceae bacterium
GTGTATTTTATGCTATCATATAGAAAAACTTTCGGAGGAAGAAATGGTAAAAGAATTAAAACACGACCCCATATTTCTCGCCTGCAAATCACAGCCCGCAGACATCAGCGACGCTGAAACCGCCCGTGACCTGCTGGACACTTTAAAAGCCCACGCCGACAGCTGTGTAGGTATGGCGGCAAACATGATAGGCGTAACAAAGAGAATTATTGCCTTTGAAAACGGCCCCCAGTATATGCTCATGTATAACCCTGAAATCATAAAGAAATCCGGCCCCTTCAATACTGAGGAGGCCTGCCTTTCCCTGCTTGGCGGCCCCAGAAAAACAAGACGCTGGAAGAAGATCAAGGTTCAGTACCAGAACGAGGATTTTGAAATAAGGGTAAAAAGCTTTGAAGGCTTTACCGCCCAGATAATCCAGCATGAGATTGACCACTGCAACGGAATTTTAATTTAATATAAAGGACAGGGTCATATGTACCCTGTCCTTTTACTGTTATTTTATTTCCTGCTCAAGCTCGTCAAATTCAGGTGTTGAGAAAAATTCCCCTAAAGTAATATTCAAACCATCACATATCATTTTTATAGTCAAAAGCTTGGGATTTTGACTTTTGCCGTATAAAATATTTTTTATGCTTGAAGGAGGAAGAGCAGATATAGTTGCAAGCTTGTTAATGCTTATTTCCCGCTGTCCGCAGAGATATAAAATTCTGTTTCTTACCGCACTTACTGTATCCATATAGCACCCCTAAAAATATTTATGTTATCAGCATAAACATTTATGTTGCCCTTTATAGGCTACGCGTGCTACTATTGGGCTATGTGTAGCCGAAAAGAGGGTGTAAAATGCGTGTTACTTTCTGTGGTCATGGTGAAATATCGAAAACAAATGAATTAAAACTCTGGCTTAGTTCTATTTGTGAAGAGCTGATTAAAAACGGAGCGCAAACTTTTTACCTTGGTAATTATGGAGACTTTGACAAGCTTGCTTTACAAGTATTACATAAACTTAAAACGAAATATCAACACATAGAGATAATTTTAGTTATTCCATATCTTAATTCAAACTCAGATAGTTCCGGTTACGATGAAACTGTTTATCCGCCATTGGAGAATGTACCTCCACGTTATGCAATAATAAAACGTAATCAATGGATGGTAGAAACTTCCGATGTATTGGTTGCATATGTTTTGCATGATTGGGGTGGTGCATATAAAACTTTATGTCATGCAAAACGTAAAAACAAAAGAATTATCAGCTATTTAAACTTACAGGAAATATAAAAACGTCGGCGAAAAATCGCCGACGTTTTTTATTACTGTGCATCGATTTTTTCTTTTAATTCATTCAGATACATCCAGCGCTCTGTCTTTTCCTCAAGCTTTGCTTCCAGTACCTCCTGCTGAGTCTGAAGCTCCTGAAGCTTCACATAGTCGGAGCAGAACTTTACCTGCTCTGCCTTGCAGTCGGCTATCTGCTGTTCTATTGCCGCCAGATCATCATCTATGGTTTCAAATTCACGCTGCTCGTTATAGCTGAATTTAAGCTTTTTCTGCTTGGGTCTCTCCTGCTGAGCCTTGGGCTTTTCGGTTTTCGGCGGTGCCTGCTCGGCTTTCCGCTTTTCCATCCAGTCGGTCCAGTTGCCGTTAAACTGCTCCACGTTTCCGTCGCCCTTAACCTCGAAAATAGTGTCTGCCAGACGGTCAAGGAAGAAACGGTCATGGGAAACGGCGATTATAGGTCCGGGGAAGCCCTGCAAATAGTCCTCCAATATGGAGAGGGTCATAATATCAAGGTCGTTTGTAGGCTCGTCCAAAAGCAGCACATTAGGGGCAGCCATGAGAACAGACAGCAGATAAAGTCTCCGCCGCTCACCGCCGGAGAGACTGCCGATAGGCAGAGACTGCATATTGCTTGGGAACATGAAGCGCTCCATCATCTGCGCGGCTGTAAATGTACCCTCGGCGGTTTTAAGCTCGGCTGAAATTTCATGGATAAAGTCATAAACTCTCTGGTTTAAATCAAGCTCTCTGCCCTCCTGAGTAAAGTAGCCGATTTTCACCGTAGAGCCGATGTCCACCTCACCCCAGTCCGGCTGAAGTCTGCCGGCAATAATGTTTAAAAGGGTGGATTTACCTGCGCCGTTGTGGCCCACTATACCTATTCTGTCGTCGCGAAGGAAATTATAGCTGAAATGGCTGATAACATCCCCGTTGCCGTAGGATTTGCTCACATTTTTAAGCTCGATTATCTTTCTTCCCAGACGGCTTGCGGCGGCGGTCATCTGCACATTGTCGTCATATTCCGGCGCATCCTGATTTAACAGGTTTTCGTAGCGCTCAATACGCTCCTTGGACTTGGTGGTTCTGGCCTTACAGCCCCGCATTATCCATTCCCGCTCATGGCGCAGAATAGACTGTCTCTTTCTTTCGGAGGCCTCTGCCATTTCCTGTCTCTGGGCTTTAAGCTCCAGATACTTGGAGTAGTTTGCCTCGTAGTGGTAGAGCTTTCCTCTTGAAAGCTCGGTAATGTGGTTTGAAACACGCTCAAGGAAGTAGCGGTCATGGGTGACCATGGCAATGCCGCCTCTGAATTTTCTAAGCCTTTCTTCAAGCCACATGGTCATGTCGGTATCAAGATGGTTGGTAGGCTCGTCCAGAATAAGCAGGTCAGAGGGCTGAATAAGCACCGCCGCAAGGGCAATGCGTTTTCTCTGTCCGCCGGAGAGAGTACCTACCTTCTGGGAAAAATCGGTAATACCCAGCTTTGTGAGCATGGTCTTTGCTTCATATTCGTTAATATCCCGAAACTCAGCCGGGCAGTGTAAAAACACCTGCTCCAAAACAGTGGCATTATCGTCCATAACCGGGTTCTGGGGCAGATAGCTCACCTGTACATTGGGGTCAGTACGCACCTCGCCCTCGTCGGGAGCAATCTCTCCTGCCAGCATTTTTAAAAAAGTGGATTTTCCCGTACCGTTTATACCTATAATACCGCACTTGTCCCCTTCGCTGACGTAGAAGTTTACATCATCCAAAAGCTGACGCATACCGTAATTTTTTGAAATATGTTCTGCGGATAAAAGCATAGCCGCCTCCTGAAACTGCAATATATTATGTGTATCAGGGATATTGTAACATATAAAGCCGGTTTTGACTATGTTAATTTCCGTCTTTAAATTATGGGGAATTTCTGTTAAGATTAGGGAAAAGTGAGGTGTTCACAATGAACGAAAATAAATGTCTTGAAGTCTGCGTTGACAGCTTTTCTTCCGCCATGGCCGCCATTCGCGGGGGTGGAGACAGGCTGGAGCTTTGTACCTGCCTGCTTGCAGGAGGGCTTACCCCTGACGTAGTGCTTTTAGAGCAGATAAAAAAGGAAAGCAATATTCCCGTGCGCTGTCTCATGCGCCCCAGATTCGGGGATTTTCTCTACACTGATGACGAAGTGGAGCTTATGGAAAAGCAGATAAGAAACTTAAGCGCCGCAGGTGCTGACGGTTTTGTTATCGGCTGCCTCACCCCCGAAGGCGAGCTGGATAAGGCTAAAATGGAGCGGCTTATTTCCGCCGCAGGCGGTAAGGCTCTCACCCTGCACAGAGCCTTTGACGTGTGCAGAGACGGCACAAAGTGCGCCCATGAGGCCGCAGAATTAGGTATCGACACCATACTCACCAGCGGTCAGGCGCAGAGTGCATGGGAGGGAAGAGAATTTCTCGCCCGTCTTATAGATGAAGCTCTGCCCGTAAACATTATGGCGGGTGCCGGAGTTAATGCAGGAGTTATAAAAAAGCTCCGTGAAATTCTGCCTATAAACACCTTCCACATGAGCGGAAAAGTGACCTTGCAGAGCGGCATGAAATTCCGCCGTGAGGGTGTTCCCATGGGACTTCCCGGCATAGACGAATTCCAGATATGGCAGACTGATGAAAACGCTGTCCGCGAAGCGGCGGCAGTTTTAAGAGGATAAGACAGATGTTAAGTGCTGATATAAAAAGCTACGTCCATGAGCTGTGGGAAAATACAAAACCCTCTTTAGGCACTCTGGGCGATGAATTACAAGAAAAGCTTTCAGCGTATCAGGGAGACATGAAAACTCTGCTGGAATTATCCTGCGGCAGTCTCCCCGCCTCTGACCTCGGAAGTGTGGATTTCAAGGTCTTTGCCGCTTACGCAGAACATGCCCTGATGCTTCGCGAAAAGTCTCCCTACTGCAAGGATATACCCGAGGACATTTTTCTTCACTGCGTCTTTTATCCCCGCATAAACTCCGAGGATTTAGTGGACTGCCGGGGCTTTTTCTATGATAAGCTTAAAAAACGGATCGCAGGTCTAAGCGGCACTGATGCCGCCCTTGAGGTAAACCGCTGGTGCGGAGAAAACATGACCTACGAAATGACGGATACCCGCACCATTAACCCCCTCACCGCCTATTCCTGCGCTTTGGGCCGCTGCGGCGAGGAGAGCACCTTCGGCGTTACCGCACTCCGCGCCGTGGGTATTCCCGCAAGACAGATTTATGTACCATGGTGGAGCCACTGCGACGACAACCACGCATGGGTGGAGTGCTATGTAGACGGTGCATGGCACTTTTTAGGAGCATGTGAGCCTGAACCTACACTGGACAGAGGCTGGTTTGTAAACGCATCCAGCCGCGCTATGGTAATCTGCTCCCGCAACTACTTTTCCTACATCGGTGAGGGCTTAAAGTCTGAAGGACTGGTACAGAAAAAGGGCATAAGCCTTGCCTATAACCAGATACGCCGCTAC
>JAHHRQ010000100.1 GCA_020025715.1 Oscillospiraceae bacterium
ATGCAAACGCCGCCCACTGGATGTATTTAGACCCCGTAGAGGGCAGACTTCCTCAGGAGGGCACAAATGAGGCCGCTACCGACCTGGAAGTGCTGCGCCTTCTGGGTGTTGAACCTGAGATCGGCAATGAATTTACCGTCACCATAGACGTAAACGGCAAGCCTACAACCCAGACCTTCACCCTATGCGGCTGGTGGGAGAAAGACCCCATAGTTGTTGCAAACATGATTATAATTCCCGAAAGCCGTGTAGACTCCGTTTTAAACGAGCTGGACATTACTCTCCCTGCTAACGACAAGCTTACAGGCAGCTGGGATATGGACATAATGTTTAAAAACTCCCGCCATATTGAAGATAATCTTAACTTCATTCTGGCAAATCACGGTTATCAGTCCGAGAACGAAAATCAGCCGGATTATGTAAACAGCGGTGTAAACTGGGGCTATACAGGTGCACAGGTATCCCAAAGCGCCGACCCCTTTACTATAATTGCAGTTATTCTGCTCCTGCTTCTTATCACCTTTACAGGCTATCTTATCATTTATAATGTGTTCCAGATTTCTGTTGTAAATGACATACGCTTTTACGGTCTGCTGAAAACCATAGGCACCACCGGAAAGCAGATAAAAGCCATAATCCGCCGTCAGGCTCTCCTGCTGTGTGTATTCGGCATACCCCTTGGCTGTCTGCTGGGCTGGCTTATCGGCACCCAGCTCACCCCGGTGATTTTATCAAGGCTTAACGGCGTTGTTGAAGGTACTGTCTCAACAAACCCGCTCATATTCGGTCTGTCTGCTGTCTTTGCCGTTTTCACTGTTATAATCTCATGTGCAAGACCGGGAAAAATGGCGGCTAAGGTTTCCCCTGTTGAAGCTGTCCGCTATACAGAGGGCGGCAATTCCAAAAAGAAGCATAAAAAAGGCAGCAAAGCTTTTTCCCTTATTCATATGGCATGGGAAAATCTGGGCCGAAGCAAAGGCAAAACCTTTGTCACCATTCTTTCCCTCACTCTGGCTGTGGTGCTTTTGCAGCTGACTAACATATTCACAAACGGCTTTGATATGGACAAATATCTTCAGGACAAATCCATTTGTGATTTTATTCTTGCCGACGGCGGCTATTTTGAAAATAACGTCTACACATGGCGCGGCGGCAGCGGTGTTGTACCTGAAAATGTCATCGAGGATGTTACATCTCAGGGCGGCATTACCGAGGGCGGCAGAATTTACGCTCAGCTCAATGCCATACAGGAATTTGCGCCTGATGACTGGGTAAGACAGGGTAAGCTGCGCTGGGATGACAGCGAGCAGGTAGACTATGAAATGAAATACGCCACCAGAAGCGCAGACGGCAGAGTTATGGAAGATACCGATATATACGGCATGGAAAAATACATGCTGGACAGACTCACCGTTCTGGAAGGTGATTTGTCGGAGCTTTATGAGCCCGGCAGTCACGCAATAGCCGCAGTATATCGTTTAGACGATTATAATGAGCCTGTAATGGATTCCGCATGGGCGAAAATCGGTGACACAGTTACACTGCGTTATCCTTCCGCGTGGGAATATTATAACCCCGAAACCGGAGAAGTTTACGAAACCTATGAATCTGCAGGAAACAATCCCTGCCGGATGCGTCCCTCTGAATACACGGACGAAACTTTCACCGTTACCGCCCTTGTATCCGTTCCCCGCACTCTGGGCTATCGCTATTACGGCAGCGATCAATTTGTACTGAACAGCGACACATTTAAAGACTTTGCAGGCGAAGATGCCGCAGTAATGCTCTACGGTTTTGATACCGATGATAGCAGCACAGCAGAAATGGAAGAATTCATTCACGATTACACAAACAATATAAATCCCCGCTACGGCTATGAGACCAAGCAGACATATGTAGATGAATTTAACAGTTTCCGCTCCATGTTCATAATCATAGGCTCTGTTCTCTCCTTTATCGTAGGTCTTGTAGGTATACTGAACTTTGTTAATGCAATTTTAACCGGCATACTCACGAGAAAGCGTGAATTTGCAATGCTCCAGTCTATCGGCATGACAGGCAGACAGCTTAAAACAATGCTTGTGTGGGAAGGACTGTTTTATGCTCTTGGCGCTGTGCTTTTTGCACTTATACTTTCAGTCCTTGCCGGCCCTCTCACCGCCGAGGTGCTTAAAGTATTCTGGTTTTTCACTTACAAACAGGATTTTACAGCTGTTTTGATTGTAGCTCCCATATTTATTATTTTAGGTACTGTGGTGCCTCTGCTGGTATACAGAAACGTTTCAAAGCTAACCATTGTGGAGAGACTTAGAGAAAACGAAGATTAAATAATGAAAAAACGGTGCAGTTTTCAAGCTGCACCGTTTTTTATTATTTGACATGGATTTTACATTCATTGTATTTCGGATTTGACATTGGGATTTTACAATATACATGTAACAACGGGAAGGTTGATACGTAAACGAATATACAGATGAAAGGAAATTGTTATGAAAAAGTTTTTGGCACTTGCAATGAGTATGGCAATCATGGGCGCTGCGCTTGCAGGCTGCGGCAGCAGCAAAGATGCTTCCGCTTCAGTTTCCACCGACGGCTCCACCTCTATGGAGAAGGTAATAAACACTTTGGGAGAAGCCTTCGTCCAGAACAATAAAAACGCAAAATTCACATATAACCCCACCGGCTCCGGTTCCGGCATTACTGCTGTTAAAGAGGGCAGATGCGACATCGGCCTTTCAAGCAGAGCGCTGAAAGAGGACGAAGAGGCCGCCGGACTTCAGGGTACGGTTCTTGCATATGACGGTATCGCAATAGTTGTAAATCCCGATAACCCTGTAAACGATCTGTCTCTTGACGATATTGCAAAGATGTACACCGGAAAAATCACCAACTGGAAAGATGTTGGCGGTGAGGATCGGGAAATCGTTTTAATAGGCCGTGAAGCAGGCTCCGGCACCCGTGACGGCTTTGAATCCATTACCGGCACTAAGGACTCCTGCAAATACCGTCAGGAGCTGACCTCCACCGGAGACGTTATTACCACCGTTTCCCAGAACCCCAATGCAATCGGCTACGCCTCCATGTCCGCCATAAAGGACACAGTTAAGGCTATTTCCATAGACGGTGTTGCACCTACCGAGGAGAGCGTAAAGGACGGCAGCTACGGCGTACAGCGTCCCTTTGTTCTGGTTACCGTTAAAGACAAGGCGCTGAGCGAGACCGCACAGGAGTTTTTCGATTACATTACCTCTGATAAGGTAAACGATCTTATTACTTCCGCAGGCGTTGTGTCGGCAAACTGAACAAAGGTAGAGGAAACGGCGGCTTCCGCATCCGGAATGCCGCCGTTTTCAGAAAGGCTTAGCTGATGAAACATAAACACAACTTTCCGGAAGATATAATCCATGGGATTTTTCTGCTTATGGGGCTTGTAACGGTGGCATGTGTGCTGCTCATTACCATATACCTTGTAATTTCCGGCATCCCCGCAATTTCAAAAATTGGTTTTACCGATTTCATATTCGGCAAAACATGGATGTCCACCCATTCAACAAATCCCCAATTCGGAATTTTTCCTTTTATTTTGACCAGCGTTTACGGAACTGCCGGAGCTATCGTGCTGGGCGTTCCCATAGGCTTCTTTGCAGCTGTTTTTCTCTCAAAGGTGGCATCTCCCAAGGTTAAAGCTGTAATAATCAATGCCGTAAGCCTGCTTGCGGGAATTCCCTCTGTTGTATACGGTCTTGTAGGTATGCTTATTCTCGTGCCGGGAATTCGCAGAATTTTCAATATACCCGACGGCGCAAGCCTGCTGGCGGCAACACTGGTGCTTACTGTTATGATACTTCCATCAATTATAAAGGTGTCAATTACCGCTCTTGATGCAGTTCCCTCAGAATATGAAGATGCCTCTCTCGCTCTGGGCGCTACTCCCATTGAAACCTATTTCAGAGTTTCTGTGCCTACTGCAAAAAGCGGAATTGCGGCGGCAGTGGTTCTGGGCGTGGGAAGAGCTATCGGAGAGGCTACCGCAGTTATGATGGTTTCCGGAAACGTGCCTAACATGCCCTCTCCCCTCCAGAGTGTCCGCTTTCTCACCACCGCCGTTGCAAGTGAAATGTCATACGCCGGTGAAGGCTTGCAGCGTCAGGCGCTGTTTTCCATTGCGCTGGTGCTGTTTCTGTTTATCATGCTGATTAACGCAGCGCTTAACTTCTTTATGAAGAAAAATAAGGAGGATTAACATGGAGGATAAAAAAATATCTGCAAGACGCAGCTTCTATGATAAGGCCATGAAATTCCTCATGTTTTTCTCCGTTGCCATAATTTTGGCCCTTATTCTTTTCCTTATCCCATACATTCTTGCAAAGGGTCTGCCTCATATAAGTAAAGAGCTGCTCACCACAAAGCCCAGCTACATAAACGGAACAATCGGTATTCTGCCGGATATATTAAATACAATTTATATTGTCATCGCCACTCTCGCTATCGTTATTCCTATCGGTGTGGGCGCTGCAATTTATTTAAACGAGTACGCCACCAACAAAAAACTTGTGGCAGTTATAGAGTACACCGCCGAGGCTCTCTCCGGTATTCCCTCCATTATCTACGGTCTTGTGGGAATGGTATTTTTCTGCGAGTTTTTCGGGCTTAAAACCTCTCTTCTTGCCGGCAGCCTTACCCTTGTTATTATGAACCTGCCCACTATCATGCGTACAACTCAGGAGAGCTTAAAAACCGTTCCCCAGAGCTACCG
>JAHHRQ010000101.1 GCA_020025715.1 Oscillospiraceae bacterium
ATCCATGAGGCAGCCGTATAGAGTTCTCCGCTGCCTACAAGTGTGGGGCCGTATCCGTAAACCATGTTGTTTGGGTCTTCCGGATTCTCTGTTATTTTTCTGCTTGCATTAAGAATTGTAACAAAATCCTCATTATTAAAGCTGCATGTTCCATTATCCCAGTCTATTGCAGTTTTTAAATATCGGTTTGTCATTCTCTCCAGAAACTTTTCCCGTGTCATGTTATACATAATCTGCATATTTTCGGGTTTGGCAGCATCGGCGGAAAGAAATTCATCAATCGTCCAGCCGTATCGGTCTCCAAACTCTGAATACTTTGCGACCAATGTTTCAAGTGCGAATCTGTTGCCTAAAAAATAGATTTTTCCGGAAATGTCCAGCGCATTTTTTACGGCAATATCCTCTGCTGAAATTTCTGTATCCTCAGCGAGCAACGTATTTATGTCAACCAACATATCCTGCAAAATGAAAGTATACGGAGATATATTATTAAAACAGATCATATCCGGGATTTCTCCGCTTATAATTTCAGTTTTAAGTCTGTTTTCCGCCTGCTCATTACTTAATTCTCCTTTAGCTGAATAATCAATTATACGGACATAGTAATCACCGCTTGTATTATTAAACTCAGCTGCTGACATGAGGAGATTATATGGCTGGCCTATTGCGGCGATTTTAAGTTCCGTTCTTGCATTGTATTCAGAAGCTGCGGCCGGTTTAAGACGGTACAAGCCCATTACGGTATTACAGATAAATTCTCCCGATGCAGCTGAGGGGATTATTTCATATACCTGTCCTAAACTGAACTGGCACGCATCCCATTTGATTATTGGGCTGATAGTTCCCTCTTTTGAAACTGAATTTAGTCCATCTTCAGTCAGCAGGAGAAGAAAATCTTCGCCGGCCCCGTCAAAAACAGTCCCCCGCTCAATCTTAATCACAGACTTAAGTGCTCCGTTTTCAATGGTATACAGCTCTGTTCCTGCTTCGCTTTCAATAGCAATATATATGTCGGAATCTGCCGCCTTGGCAAGTCCTGCCAATTTTCCGGGTAATGGATATTCTGTGATGTCTTTCGTTTGGGCGTCAATTTCCAGAAGCTTTCCTTCTTCGGAGATAATATAAAGCTTTCCGCTGCTGAATTTCATAGTGTATTCAAAATCGAGACCGCTGTATTTATTATCTAATTTGATTGTATCTTTTATTTCTCCCTCAGGCGACATGAGGCTTATTACATTTTCACTTGAACCTCCTTTATAAAAGCTCTCAAACGCCCAAATATCTCCGCTATCTGCAATTTCTACGGCGTTTACACTGCCGTCAAAGGTGCAAAGTATCTCGTTATCTTTTAAAAGGATGAAGCTGCCGCCATCTTCTCTTGCGAGTATGTATAAGCTGTTATTAAGCTCTAAAAAATCTATCGGGCGATAGCTTGTTTCAATCATTTCAGCCGTATAACAGTATTCCGAAAAATCGCTTACTGCAAGATCTTTATTTGTGTTTGTAATTGGTTCATCTGTATTTTCTGCCTTGCCGCAAGCCGTAAACATGCCTATACATATGAGCAGTAATACAAGGGTGCATATTTTTCTTCTCATTTTTTCCTCCAATCTGAATATTAGCGCTTAGTTTTGTTCCGCAAGATAAATGCTTACTCTGCTTTGAATAGTATTGATTACTTCTTCCAGCGGCTTTCCGCCGTCGAGGTATTTCATCCCCTCTTGGTAAATTATTTTTGTAAGCTCTCCGCCGTTTCCCTGTCTGTTTTTAACAGCATACTTTGTGCTGTAAACCAGCTGCTTAAATTCATCGTCTGAACCCAGATTTTTTTCAAGCGCATCTTTAATTACCGGAAACTCTGCCAGCTGAGTATATTGGCTATCATCCAACAGGCAGAAGCGGATAAACTCCCATGCTTCATCCTTATTAACCGCACCTTTGGGTATTGCATAAGAGCTTGAGAACATACCCGGACTGAAAATGCCTTTAGACTCACTATCTCCTGGAAATGCAAGGTATGTTACTTCACCGCCCAGCGCATCGGGCAGGACGCTAAGACGCTGCACACCTTGAATTGCTTCGTTATAAAGCAGTGTTCTGCCTGCACCGTCATCATTTATTCCCTCTTCGGGTAAGGCCTTGCAGAATTTCAATAGTTCGCCTAACCCTTCACTGTCAAAGGAACATTCATCTCCGTCTATGTAACGGGCGCATGCAATATTGCCACACCATGAAAGCATAGTACTGCTGTCTATCCACGGTGGAAGCAGATACTCTCGCTGAGGGAACTTGTCCAGAAGATTTTCATAGTCAGACAACACGAAATTTTCAGGCACATCCTCTTTTAGCGCTATAAGAGTATAAATTTCAAAGAAATCCCATATTTCATGGAGCTCACCTTTATACTCTAAAGCTTCAAGAAATCCGGGAACAAATTTTTCACGGCTCAGTGAGTCATCTTTGTCAATGTACGGATATAAGTCAATAAAATTATCATTGTCCTTATTTATATAAAAGCCGATAATCAAATCAGGACAATGCCCCGCCGCAATCTCCGCACGAATAATATCAATATTATCCCGATCATATTTTTCTGTTTCTATTTTTATACTGTCGCTTTGCTGGTTAAACCTTCTTATTTTCTTTAAATAATCATCAAAATAGCAGTTGTGGTCACAAAGAGCAGCTTTTATAATTTTCTTTTCGCCGTCGTCATTGATTAAACTGAGTTTGGTCAAGACGCAATTACTGCCCAATATAAGCAGGCTGTGTGAATCAATATGCAGGCTGTCCGCTGCTGTACAACTTGTTACCGCAAAGGATTTCATGCGTTTGTTTTCAAAGTCTATTATGTACAGCTCTTCACCTATCGGCAGAAAATATTCATCGCCCGCAGTTTCAAAATCTGTTTCTTCTAAAACTGTCCACTTAGGCGATCTGACATCGGGATAAATTTTTGCAAATGAGTATTCGCCCGTTCCATAGTCATAGCACAAGAGAATACGTTCATCGCCAAGCTCTGCAACTTTAAATATGTTCCCCGCTTCTGTATCAATGGTGAATGTTTTTCCCTCTGTTTCACCGTCTTTAAGCAAAACATAGTTATTCATACCCATTAAGCAGACTGTGCCGTCCGGCAGCATTTCAGCCCCATGCAGATACCCCTGTCCTTCTTTCAACTTGTATTCCCGAGAGGATGACATTCTGCCGGCACTGTCCAGAAATGCGAACACATAATTCCCTGCAAAATCAGGATTATTTCCCGTTGAGCCGTCGTATTTTGTATATGATTTAGGTGTCTCTCCTGCAAGCACAATAAAACCGCCGTCAGATGTGGGGGAAATATCATATATGTGGGGATACTCGGCTAAGAAAGGCATTTCAAGCATTACAGGCGGATAGTCATATTCGCTCTCACTGCTCAAATCAAATTTTTTCTGCCATAAACTGAAATTATCATTTTCATCCTGTACAGCCATAAGAAGGCCGTTACCGCTTGCCGCAATACCCCGGATTTTTTCAGCTGACGGAAGTATAAAAATTTTCTTTTCAAAAGGACGAAGTTCCGTTTCTGCTTTCAAAGGCAAAGTGTCAGCACTGTCGTCCGAAATATTCTCCTTATTGGCATTACAGCCGGTCACCAGTATACAAATGACAATAATCAGTGCTGTGATTTTTACCGACTTCTTCATCTTGAGGCATCCCCTTTATTTTTACTTTCCGTGCTTCAGCTTGTAGCGTCAGATACAGCGAGTAGCAGGATTTATAAATTTATATTATTCTGTTCTGATTCCTTTTTCAATAAATCTTAAGACGATTTAAGTTTCTAAAGCATATTTGAGTGTTTTGAAGAATTTCTCAGCTAAAGCAGGCAGCAAAAATACTAAATATGTTTAATAATTTGTATAAGCAAAAAACCGGAGACTGCGTTTAATGCAGTCTCCGGTTTTTATAAATTAAGCTTTTAGATTGAAAAATCAGTCAAGCATACCCTCGATCATGCCCTTGGAGCGGACACCGACGGAAGTAGCGGTAACCTTACCGTCTTTGAATACCATAAGAGTGGGGATGCTGGAGATACCGAACTGAGCGGCCAGCTGGGGCTGTTCGTCAATATCAACCTTACCTACCTTAATGATGCCTTCCTGCTCCTCTGCAATCTTTGCAACAGTGGGAGCAAGCATCTTGCAGGGGCCGCACCAGGTTGCCCAGAAGTCAACGAGAACGGGCTTATCGGAGTTGAGGACCTCTTCTTTAAAGTTCTGTTCGGTGAGAATAATTTCAGACATGTTATTTATTTCCTTTCTTTTAACTTTTTAATTTTCGGGTAATAACTCGTTTATATAGTTCTGCAGGATATTTTCAGACATGAGCCCTACATGGCTGTCATACAGGGTTCCGTCCGGATTAACAAAAACAGTACGGGGAATGGCGCGGAGGTTATATAATGAAGCAGCACTCATGTCCTTATCAAAGTATACGGGAATTTGAAGCTCATTATCCTCAAGGAATTTCCTGACTCCCTCTTCGGTCTCTCTGCCGGCGGTAAGGTTGACCATCATAAACTCAACTTCGTCGCCGTACTCCTCGTACATTTTCTGGAAAGCGGGCAGCTCTGCCTTGCA
>JAHHRQ010000102.1 GCA_020025715.1 Oscillospiraceae bacterium
CTTTAAATCGGATTGTTAGAAAAAAGCTCTATTTTTTAACACGTATAGCCTACCTCCCGCTTATCGACTCCCTACTGCGCTGCACCTTTAGCCTAACGCTCACGCCCCATGCCATGCCTCTTCGCCGCACTTTCACACTCACCCATGCCTCCGCGCCGAAACTTTAGGTAATTTTGCCATGTATTTCCCCATAAAATTAACCGTAAAATTTCCAGTTGAATTTTCCTCTCCACGCCCCGAAACGTGCTCTATTCGGACGGAAAAGCCGCAGAAACTCCGTATAATAGCAAATTTTCGTTTTTTAGTATTTTTTTACAAGTAAAAATCAGGTTTTTACTTAATTTCACCGCTTTTACGGTTATTTTTCAGCAATATTTCGTATCAAATTTTTAACAACCTTTTTTCATACGGGATAGTTATTTTTTTATCGTAATATATTGTGATTTCATTGTCGATAATTGCTTCACAATCTTGAGTTCTTTTCGGGCTGTTTTCCTCTTTTCTCCCATTCCGCTTCTTTTGTTTGGTCGATTTATATATATTTTATGTCTTTTGCCTTGTTAAAATAAAAATAAATTTACATTTTGCACAACAGGTGCTATATTGAAATCATCAAGAAACGATAAAAGCATTTAGGAAGGCAGGTAAAAAAATATGGGCTTTTTGACAGGCAAGACCGCCATTATCACCGGCGGCGGGCGCTCCGTTTTATCTAACGGTCGCTGCGGTTCCATAGGCTACGGCATCGCCACAGCCTACGCTAAGGAAGGCTGCAATCTGGTTATAACCGGGCGCAACATGAAAAAGCTTGACGACGCAAAAGAAGAGCTTGAAAGACTTTACGGCATTAAGGTGCTGCCCCTGCAGGTTGACGTTCATGCAGGCGCAGACAATGAGGAAAACATCTCCAAGGCAGTGCTGAGAGCACACGAGGAGTTCGGAGATATTCAGGTGCTTATAAACAACGCGCAGGCCTCCGCCTCCGGCGTTCCCATTGAGTCACACTCAACAGCACAGTTTGACCTTGCAATTTATTCCGGACTTTATGCAGCTTTCTACTTCATGAAAGCCTGCTATCCCTTCCTCGCCATCAGCCACGGCAGCGTTATTAACTTCGCCTCCGGTGCCGGTCTTTTCGGTAACTTCGGTCAGTGCGCATATGCAGCCGCCAAGGAAGGCATCAGAGGTCTTTCCCGTGTTGCAGCAACTGAATGGGGAAAATACGGCATTAACGTAAACGTTATCTGCCCTCTGGCATGGACCTGCCAGCTTGAGAATTTCAAGAATGAATTCCCCGATGCTTTCGCAGCCAACGTCCACATGCCTCCTGCCGGTCACTATGCCGACACCGAGACTGAAATCGGTCGTGTCTGCGTCCAGCTTGCAAACCCCGACTTTAAATACATGAACGGTGAGACCATCACCCTTGAAGGCGGCATGGGTCTCCGTCCCTGACGATACTATTATAATAGGAAAGGAATAATTAAAATGCGTAAACTTGATACCATTCAGAAGAAGTACCTGCTTAACCATGCCTATGCTACTGATAACGCCGACCACAGCGGCGCTAACCACTTCTATACTGTTCTCGATTCCTCCGACCAGCTCATTATGGGCTACATCCGCTTCCAGCAGGGCGCAAGACGCCGCCGTGAGCCTGCAAACGGTCTGAGAGATGACGACCTTCTGGAGATTGTAAGAGACCGTCTCAAAGGCTTTCAGGCCGGTCCTTTCCCCTGCGAGGAGAACCAGAAGGCTCTGGAGTGCATTGAACAGGCTCTTGAGTACCTCAAGCAGCGCACCGACAGCCGTGCAGAGCGCGGAGTTCTTGGTGTAGAATGCAAATAAAATAAGATTTAAGGTTCTGTCCAAAAGGGCAGAACCTTTTTTATACTATCCCGCAGACTGTAAATCTTAATTTTTCTGCCGAGGCAGAATGGTAAAAATTTCTTGAAGCGGCGGTGAATAAGTGCTATGCTGTAACTGCAAAGAAACTTTTGTTCTAAAGACACGGCAGGAGTGATTACTATGAAAAAGAAAACAAAAATCACGGTATCAATTATAATTATTGCTGCGCTCTTTGTTCTGTGCAGTGTAATCTGGTGGTTTTCACCGAAACACTTTCTTAAAAATGTGAAAGCTGACGAAATTTCATGTATTGAAGTGTTCAACGGGAATGACGGAAACCGCTTTACAATTACGGATAAAAACGATATTTCATTCATTTTGGAGAATATCAAATCAGTTTCTATGGGTAAAGACCGTATTGCTTTGGGAATGGGAACCACTTATAATCTCCGCTTTATGAACAGCAGCGGAGATGAAATAGATAAATTCATTATCATGAGCTCCGAAACTATTAAAAGCGGAATTGTTTTATATGAATGTAAGGGTGAATTACAGCAGGTGGAAGATTATCTCATCAAGCTTGAAAGCATTCAATTCCCCGATACCGATTGGATTGAGGGGCAGAACTGAGAGAAAAAAAGCAAGCATCCGGAGTAAAATTCCGGGTGCTTTTTTTCATATCATATTGGGCAGGAAAAGCATTTTTATTAAAAAAGCACAAAATTTCTCTTTCCTGAAAATCTCCGCTTTTGGTAACTTTTTGTATTGTGCATGAATATATTGGGTGCTATAATAAGACCCAGCGTAAGTTTCCTATGAAAAGTTTTAAATCGCTAAAGTGAGGATGATAAAATGCTTAATAACGAATATCTCAAAAGAGTATACGCCGATGTTGAGGCAAGAGACAGCCACGAGCCCGAATTTCTTCAGGCAGTGCGCGAAGTATTTGAGTCTCTGGAATATGTAGTCCCCAAACACCCCGAATGGGAAAAGGCCGGCCTTTTAGAGCGTTTTGTTGAGCCTGAAAGAGTTATAGAGTTCAGAGTTCCCTGGACTGACGATAACGGCAATGTTCATGTAAACCGCGGTTACAGAGTTCAGTTCAACTCCGCAATCGGCCCCTACAAAGGCGGTCTGCGTTTCCACCCCTCTGTAAACCTTTCCGTCATTAAGTTCCTCGGCTTTGAGCAGATTCTCAAAAACTCCCTGACCACTCTCCCCATGGGCGGCGGCAAGGGCGGTTCCGACTTTGATCCCAAGGGCAAGTCCGACAATGAAATCATGCGTTTCTGCCAGAGCTTCATGACTGAGCTTTACAGACATATCGGCCAGTTCACCGATACTCCCGCAGGTGATATCGGTGTCGGCGCAAGAGAAGTTGGCTACCTTTTCGGCCAGTACAAGAAGATTGTTGACCGTTTCGACGGCGGTGTTATCACCGGTAAGGGTCTCAGCTACGGCGGCTCTCTGGCAAGAACTCAGGCTACCGGCTACGGTATCTGCTACTTTGCATCTGAGGTTCTGAAGCACCAGAAGAACGACAGCTTTGAGGGCAAGAACGTTATTGTTTCCGGCTCCGGCAACGTTGCACAGTACACCGCACAGAAGTGCATGCAGCTGGGCGGCAAGGTTATCGCAATGAGCGACTCCAAGGGTTATGTCTATGACCCCAACGGCATAAATCTGGAAAAGCTCTTTGACATTAAGCAGAAGCGCAGAGAGCGCATCAGCGTTTACGCCGATGAGGTTCCCGGCTCTGTTTACACCGAGGGCTGCAAGGGTATTTGGACTGTTAAATGCGACATCGCCATGCCCTGCGCATCTCAGAACGAAATGGACGAGGAAGGCGCAAAGGCTCTTATCGCAAACGGCGCAATAGCTGTTTTTGAGGGTGCAAACATGCCTCTGACTCCTGAGGCAATAGCCGCAGTACAGGCAGCAGGTCTGCTGTACAGCCCCGGCAAGGCCTCTAACGCCGGCGGTGTTGCCACCTCAGGTCTTGAAATGAGCCAGAACTCTCTCCGCATGTCCTGGAGCTTCGACGAGGTTGACGAAAAGCTTCACGGCATCATGAAGAAGATTTACGCCGCCTGCTATGACGCATCCGTTGAGTGCGGCAAGCCCGGCGATTTGATGCTTGGTGCAAACGTTGCAGGCTTCCTTAAGGTTGCCGATGCAATGATGGCTCAGGGCATTGTCTGATTTAATAAAATAACAAAAAAGCTCCCCATACGGAAGTTTTAAAAAACAGCAGGTGTCGGTATGCCACCTGCTGTTTATTTTTTATGTTTTTTCCGAGTCACGCTCAAATTATCATGCTTATGATACAGATGCTTTCTCTGTTCCCGATTTAGCGAGTTTTCCGTATGTCTTTGATTTTAATTTTCCAAGTGCAGATATATAATTTCAGCACTTTTACAGCATGAGTTTCTTCCACTTTCTTATTTTTGTGCGGAAGGTGCCGAAGGGTGCCACGGTATTGATATGGATGAATTTATAAACTTCCCAAACCGCAGATTTTGTAGCATCATCTGCCCACTTGCGTCTGTGGGGAACAAAAAGATCCTCGTCAGACATAGAGTCGATCATCTCATAAATTTTCTGTATATTCATGTCCAGCATTGTCCTGAGTTCATGGATCGACAGGCCGGCATAGGTATCCGTAAACCACTGATACAATGCCCCAAGCTGATTCCATTTGAACTGATCGGAAGGCGTTT
>JAHHRQ010000103.1 GCA_020025715.1 Oscillospiraceae bacterium
TGACCCCCTGCTTGTAAGGCAGGTGCTCTAACCAGCTGAGCTATGCTCCCGTGCGACAGCTTGTTTATAATAACAGGTGAATCGCATTTTGTCAACACTTTTTTCAAAAGTTTTTTTAATTTTTTTAAATTTTATTTTTCGGCCTCTAAAATGGCTTTTAAGTCGGCACATTCGAAGCTGTAATCTGAGTCACAGAACTGGCATTTTACGGATACGGGTTTGCCCTCTGCGATAATCTCTTCAAGGTCATTACGGTCAATAACAGAGAGAGCCTGAGCCACACGCTCACGAGAGCAGTAGCAGCGATAGGAAACGGGGCACTCTTCTACTATATGATGCTCCAGCCCCTTTAAGACCTGAGCGAAAACTTCGTCAGTGCCGTCCTCGTCCAGAATGGTGGTGAGCTGGTCCATATAGAAAATGTTATCTTCAAGCTTGCTTATAAGATCGTCAGGGGCGCCGGGCATAAGCTGAACAATGAAACCGCCTGCGGCCTTAATGCTGCGGTCGGTATCAACAAGTACGCCCAGAGCACATGCAGAGGGAACCTGCTCACTTTCCAGAAGGTAAGAGGTTATATCCTCGGCAATTTCTCCGCTGACAAGCTCGATAGAACCTATATACGGCTCTTTAAGGCCTATATCACGACTTACAGTCAGCATACCGTCATGGCCTACTGCTGCACCTACGTTGAGTTTACCGTCATCTCTTAAGGGAAGATCCACATTGGGGTCCTCAACATAACCGCGGACACAGCCTTCAGCATCGGAAACTGCAACCACACTTCCGATAGGGCCGCCGCCGTTTATTCTTATAGTAAGACTTGCATTTTCTTCCTTCATTGCATTTCCCATAATGGAAGCCGCGCAGAGGGTACGTCCGAGAGCTGCCGCAGCGGTGGGAGTACAGGAATGAATATCACATGCACGCTGCACCAGATCTTTTGCGTTTATAACTGCCATTTTAATGAAACCGTCACCGGCTGTGGCACGAATGATTTTATCCATAGCTTTGCCTTTCTTATATAAAGAATTACGTTTCAGAGCGTCTTGCAGAAATAAAGAGCCTGCCGGCATCACCCTGCGGACAGTCTGAAATAAGTCTCACGTCTTCAAATCCGGAGCTTATTAAAAGCTCTTTCAGAGCTTCGGGGGAGTGGGCGTATTCAATATGTTCCTCTTCGCTTCTGCGCCACAGCTCACCTTCACGTGAGAATATATCCATGCCGTAAAATACGGCATTTTCATCTTCTAAAAATTCTGCTCTCCAGAGACAGAGCAGATCATCCTTTTCATCCACAAATGCCTGACCGTCAAGCTCTTTGAGCCATTCGGGAAGGCGAATGTCAAAAATAAAAAGTCCGCCGGGGCGGATAAAGAGATGCAGACGTCTGAAAACCTCTATGAGATCCTCAAAAGGAATATAATTTATTCCGTCCAGTGAGGAATAACATGCGTCAACTGTACCGTAGAGGTCAAGCTCTGCGGCATCCTGACACAGAAGCAGGGGAGGAACAGCCATACCGGCAGCTTTTTCCTGCGCTTCCATAAGCATATCTGCGGAGCTGTCAACAGCAATCAGCTCGTATCCCCGGCTGCACATTTCGGCGGTAAGAGTACCGGTGCCGCAGCAGAGATCGAGGAGAAGGCGGAATTCTCCGCCGTCGCGTTTGAATTCCGCCTCATAAAAGTCCGCAAAATGCTCGTAGCCCACGTCACCGGTAAGAGAATCGTACCAACGGGCTAAAGATGCATAGCAGCTCACTCAGTTATTCTCCTTTAAGCGCTGAAATACCACTTCATATCCGCCCTTGCCGTACTGAAGAGAACGGTTTACGCGGCTTATGGTTGCACTTGATGCTCCTGTCTCTGCAAGAATATCATTATAAATCATGCCGTCGTTAAGGCAGGATGCAACCTGATAGCGCTGCTCCATAGCCATAAGCTCGGATACGGTGCAGAGGTCATCAAAGAAACTCATGCACTCATCCATAGTCTTGAGTGAAAGAATGGCTTTGTAAAGGTTTTCGTTGCGTGGTTTTTTAGGGAGCTTATTCATAGTTACCTCCTAATTTTGTGTTGCTGTATTGTAGTATCGGGTATATGTTACATCAGCGCACAACAAATGTAAATAGCTAAAGTGAAAATTTGTTGAAAATTTATTTAATTAACAAATTTTTCTTGATTAAACATGGGGCAACATATATAATGTTGAGCATGAAAAAACTGAAGGAAAGGAAATCGCTATGAATGCACTTAGCGGGTTTATGGATATGAATGCAGTTTGGCTTATACTTATGATTGTCCTTGCTATTGTAGAGGCCGTTGTTCCGGGACTTATCTCCATATGGTTTGCTCTGGGCGCTTTTGCTGCGCTTATCGCAACTCTGGTGGGCGCTCCTGTTTGGCTTCAGGTTGTTTGGTTCTTTGTAGTTTCCCTTGCAGCTCTGGCTCTTACAAGACCTTTGGCAAAGAAGTATATAAATGCAAAGGTACAGCCTACAAATGCAGATATGATGATAGGCAGAGAGTGTATTGCCACAGAAAGAATTGATAATCTCGCCGGCACCGGTGCTGCCGTCATTGACGGCAAGGAATGGACTGCCCGCATGGAAAGCGACGATATAAAGGCGGAAGTCGGTGATAAACTGACAGTTTTAAGAATTGAAGGCGTTAAAATTATTGTAAAACCAGCAAAATAATCAAAAATATATTTTAAAAGGAGATTTGAGATTATGGGAACTGTTATAACATGGGCAATAATAGTGCTGCTTATTGTTGTTATTCTCATCAGAAACATCCGCGTAGTCCAGCAGGCAAAAGCATTCGTAATTGAGCGTCTCGGTGTTTACAAGACCACATGGAATGTGGGACTGCACTTTAAGATGCCTTTTATCGAAAAAGTTGCAAAGGTTATTTCCCTGAAAGAACAGGTTGCGGACTTTCCTCCTCAGCCCGTTATCACCAAGGATAACGTTACTATGCAGATAGACACCGTTATCTACTTCCAGATTACCGATCCTAAGATGTACACCTACGGTATTGAGCAGCCTATGGTGGCCATTGAAAATCTGGCAGCCACTACTCTGCGTAACATCATCGGTGATCTTGAACTGGACCAGTGCCTTACCAGCCGCGACATTATTAACACCAAGATGCGCTCCATTCTGGATGTTGCTACCGACCCCTGGGGCATCAAGGTAAACAGAGTTGAGCTTAAGAACATTCTGCCTCCTAAGGAGATTCAGAACGCCATGGAGAAGCAGATGAAGGCTGAGCGTGAACGCCGTGAGGCTATCCTTCGTGCAGAAGGTGAAAAGCGGGCTGCAATTCTTGAGGCCGAAGGTGAAAAAGAATCTGCAATTCTTCGCGCTGACGCTAAGAAGCAGGAGCAGATACTTGAAGCCGAAGGTAAAGCAGAAGCTATCCTCAAGGTTCAGACTGCTACCGCCGAAGGTATCAAGCTCATTAACGAGGCAGTGCCCAGCGAAGGCGTTATCAAGATCAAGGCTCTTGACGCATTTGCCGCTGCTGCTAACGGCAGAGCTACAAAGATTATTATTCCAAGTGAAATTCAGGGCCTTGCAGGTCTTGCACAGGGACTGGTTGAGTCTGTCACAAGCGTAAAAGAAGACTGATTTAAGTTAAAGAAAGCAGGCGGTATTTTACCGCCTGTTTTTTATAGAGGTACATTATATGAACACTGTAAATGACTTTCTGAACCGACATGGTATGCTGGCGGAAAATATCTGTCCGTCAGAAGCAGCGAAGAAAATGGCTGAGGAAATGCGGCAGGGGCTCAGAGGAGAGGAATGTTCACTTCCTATGATACCTACTTATCTTAAAAATGCAGGTAAAATAGGGGAGGGGACTGCGGCTGTAATAGATGCAGGCGGAACTAATTTCCGCAGTGCACTTGTTACATTCACAGAAAACGGATATAAAGTCGAACATTTGAGCAAAAAGAAAATGCCCGGAATAGAAAAACCTGCGGAATGGGATGAATTCATTTCGTTTACAGCCGACAGCATTATGCCCCTTATGGATAAAACCGACCGGATAGGCTTCTGTTTTTCCTATTCAGCTGATATTACTCCGGAAATTGACGGAAAAGTAAGAAGCATAGATAAGGAAGTTGTAATCAACAACTCCGCCGGAAAGCTTGTGGGCAGGTCCTTAAATGAAGAACTGGAGCGGAGAGGCGTTTTCGGTAAAAGAATAGTTATAATAAATGATACTGCCGCTGTTATGCTTGGCGGAGCTGCCGTTCTGGATGACGAAAAATATGACGGTTTTATTGCTCAGGTCAGCGGAACGGGAACCAATACCTGCTGTGCTGTTCCTGCAAAG
>JAHHRQ010000104.1 GCA_020025715.1 Oscillospiraceae bacterium
GCCCCTGTATCTCCTAAAACACAGACTATTTCTCAAATCATTATCGGAACCACATCTGTAATTGAAACGGCCACAAGAGATGAATACGCCTTTGATATGCTGGCCTCCGGCACATCAGAGCCGCCTCTTGTGTATCAGGACACAAACGGCGATTATCACCCGCTGCTGGCAGAGTTCAAAACAGAAGATGCTGTAAACTGGACATATACCATAGTTAACGGCATGAAGTGGGATGACGGTGAACCTGTAAGTGCAGAGGATATTCTCTTTACTTTACAGTACGAGGATTCCGCAGGCAGCGCAAATTTCACTGACCAGACTGACAGCGATGGCAAAACCACTAAAGCCATATATACAGGCTATGAGCTCTCCGAAGATAAAATGAGCATAACCTTAACTCTTGCCTCGCCAAATCCCAGAGCGCTCAGCAATATGACCTCCTTCCGTGTAATGCCAAAGCATATATACGAGGGCAAAGACAATGTAAGTGAAGCAGAAGCGCGGATAGGCTGCGGCCCGTATATGTTTGAAGCCTTCGATAAAAACGCAGGCACCATCACGTTTACCTTGAATCCCTATTACCCGCAGACTCCTAATGTGGAAAAAATAGTTTATCGCATATTCAGCAACGAGGACACCATGTACATGGCACTCCAGTCCCATGACATTGATATGACTTGGAATTACTCTCAGGGAGTATCTGCCACATATCTGGACGTGCTTTCCGGCTCTGACAGTGTAACTTTAGAGAGCGTCCCTGCGGGAAACGCTCCTGCCGTATTAGTCTTTAATAACGCCGAGGGTATATTTACCGATAAAAATCTCAGAAAGGCCGTTTCCTGCGCTTTGGACTATAACGCCTTTAAAACATATTTCGGAAGTACATACGCCCAAACACCCAATTCCGGCTTTGCCCCTCCTGCCACACTTGGCTACAAGGATACTCCTGCACTTAAAACAGATTTAGAAACGGCCGAAAAATATATGGCTGAAGCAGGCTATACAGAAAAGAACGAGGATGGCTTCTATGTAAATGCCGACGGCCAGGTTCTCAGCTTTGCGCTGACCGTAAATTCCGGGAAAGAGAACCACGTAGGCTATGCAGAGCTTGTAAAAACAAACCTTGAAGCTTTAGGAATTAAAGTAGATCTGGAAATTCTTGATAAGGCCGCCTACAACGCCAAAACCAGCAACAAATTTTCAGACAACAATATAAGCATGGATGCCGCAATTTTCGGCTATACCTCTGCCGGCATGGGCATGGGCAACGGTCTCGGCTCTATATATGTGGACGGAACACATAAGGTGCAGGGAGGAGCTCAGGTCTTTGACCCTGCCTTTCAGGAAATAATGACCGAAATCCAGCAAGCGAAGGATTTGGAACAATACAAAGCCGCTGCCGGAAAGCTTCAGGATTTCTATGCCGAGGAGCTGCCGATAATTGCCCTGTATTGGGATAATCTCATGTACGCTCATTCTTCAAAATACGATAACGTTACCATTGATTACACATTTGGTCTAAGCAATGTGATTAACTGGTTTACAATCACAGAAAAGTAACGAGAAATAACGGGGAGGCCTAACCATGAAAAAATATATAAAAAGCATCTTTACTGCTTTGGTATGCTTCCTCATAGTTATTATCCTGAATTTTGCCCTGCCGCGGATGCTGCCCGGAAATCCCATAGCTTATCTGACCGGAATGGCAGAAGAAGATATGAGCCCGGCCAAAATTGAATATTACGAAAAAGCTCTTCATTTAAACGAGAGCTTTTTCGTACAGTTCGGATACTATCTGCGCTCACTTTTTGACGGCAGTCTGGGATACTCATTTAAAAAAGAAGCCATCGTCTCACAGCTCATATTTGAGCGGCTCGGGTATACCTTACAGATTACCCTGCCAAGCGTAATCATTTCCACCGGTGCAGGCCTCATTTGGGGGCTTACCTGCGGCTATCGAAAAGGCGGTATTACAGATAAAATATCCAGTTCCTTCCTCATCGTATTCAATGCCGTACCTTCATTTCTGTTGGGTCTTGTACTGATTATTTTTTTCTGCTTCAGACACAGGCTCTTTCCATACACCGGTTTAAGCAGCAGCGGAATTCAGTGCGGAACAGCAGCATGGTTCTTTGACAGACTACGCCATCTTTTCCTTCCTGTCCTCACCTTGAGTGCCTCAGCCCTTCCTTCCCGCTTTCTTATCATGCGAAACACTGCGGCAAAAATTGCTGACGAGAAATATGTGCTCTATGCAAAAATACGAGGACTTTCTGAAAAGAAAATCAAATTTTCATATATGCTTAAAAATATCGCACAACCATTTATAACTATGGTAGGCATGAGCGTAAGTCTATGTGTGGGAGGTTCTCTGGTAATTGAGAACATTTTTTCCATAAACGGAATGGGGAAACTGCTGACGGAGGCAGTATACACCCTTGATTACCCCCTTATGCAGGGAATTTTATTTGTTACCACCGGTATAATGGTAATTTCCATTGTGGTAACCGATATTATATGCATCTGGATAGACCCGAGAGTAAGACTGGAGGAGCAGTATGAAAACTAAAAAAATCTTCCCGCTTATTTTAGGGCTTACTCTCCTGGTTGTATTTGTCCTTATGGCTCTGTTTCCGAGTATTTTTACCGAATATGGTCAGAAGGACATGTTCGCTCCGTGGCAAAGCCCATCTTATGACCATCTTTTGGGTACGAACGCTCTGGGCTATGATGTTTTTACGGAGCTTATCTATGGGGCGGAAGAGACCCTGCTCATAGGGACAGCCAGCAGCGTTCTGACATTGGTTCTGGGTGCGGTTATAGGCATCCTTGCCGCCGGCAAAGGTCCCGTCAGCTCACTGTTTAACGGTCTTATCAATGTGTTCGTGCTTATACCGAGGCTTATAAGCCTGATTGTACTGTCCGGCTTTTTGGGGGGTAGTAAATGGCAGCTTATAGCTCTTATTGCCGCATTCAGCTGGGTTGGAACAGCCAGAAACGTGCGCGCTAAAGTTATAAGCCTTAAAAGCCAGCCTTTTATAGAAAACTGCACCATTCAGGGCTTCAGCAAAGCACATACAGCCATTTATCATTTACTGCCTAACCTTTCAGATGTACTGCTTTCCAGATTTCTGCTTGGAGTAAACAGTTGTATAATGATGGAGTCCACGCTGAGTTTTCTGGGTTTCGGCAATCTGTATTACCCCACATGGGGTACTATGATAAACTTTGCCTACAAGCGTGGTGCATTTATTCGCCGGGCATATGCCTATCTTCTTACGCCGGGACTGTGCATAATGCTTCTCAGTTTGTCATTCTATTTCATAAGTCTGTATTTCGAGTCCCGGTCAGATACCATTTCGGAGGTTTAATAATGGGAAAATATTTTTCGGATATACACGCCGATGCCGCAAGTCAGTTTGAAGGCAGCCCTCATAATATCAGCGACAGCCCTGAGATTTCAAAGCTTCGACATTCAGATGACTATGAAGATATTATGGCTTTGGCGGATGCACTTAAATTTCAGCTGCGCCACAGAGAGGCTATTGAAGAATATACAAAAGCAATTAAGCTAAGGCCGGAAGAACTACTGCCTCTTAGGAAACGTGCCGGTCTTTTTCTCAGCATTCTGCGTCCAAATGAGGCTATATCCGATTTTAAGCAGTGTCTCCAAATAGGCGGCGACAAAACGGACATTCTGTACCGTCTGGGCATATGTTTTTATCTCAAGGGGGAATATCAAAATGCCATGACAGCTTTTGAAACCTGCCTTCCTTTGTGCAATGATGAAATGGCTGTCGCTGTTATTTACTGGCACACATTAAGCGCCTGGCGCTCCGGCGCAATTCCTTCCCTACTGAAAAAGCATTATCGCCTCGGTATGGATGTGGGGCATCATACGGCATACAATTTTTCCATGTCCATGGCCTCCGGATATATAGATTTTTCTGAGGCTGTTGACAATATTAAAGCTGAAAACGACGATTTAGAGTATTCAATCAAGGCATACTGTATTTATATTTTCCTTTTAAAATGCGGTAACATTTCGGATAGTGAAAAGTTAATGAAAGAAATTTTGTCAAGGGATAGTTTCTGGATAAGCTTTGCCTATATTGCCGCATGGAACGACAGTCATTGATACACTCAATCTATAAATTTTCGGTCAATGTTTCCGTTTATCCTGATAAATTAACAACTTCAAACTCAAAAAGTAAACCCTCTAAAATATCAAAGTCCCCGGTGGAAATTTCCACCGGGGACTGAGTTTAATCTTCTGTTATTTCATAAACCCGCAGCAGCCGATTTTTGACATTTCAGTAAAGCCCTG
>JAHHRQ010000105.1 GCA_020025715.1 Oscillospiraceae bacterium
CCTGATAGGTTATATGATTTCTGATTATAGCATAAGTCCTGAAAGACAACAACCCGGAATTGCCTGAGCCTTATAAAAAAGACATTCCCCGATTAAAGGGAATGTCTTTAATTATATCTATAAAACCTGTTGTGCCGGATTTATATCAGCTCATTTACTGCAAATTTATCCGGAATTTCATCTCCCCAGATTTTCACAGCCATTTTATACATAGCTTTACCGTGGATTCGGTCATGCCAGATAAAGCGCCTGAGCATTTTGCGAAGCGACCAGTTTTCGCCGTAGCTGCCTTCAATTACCGGATTTGCGAGAAATTTCTCCTGCTTTTCCAGCTCTTCAAAGCCTCGCTGACGGCACTGTAAAATGGTTCCCTCGTTGCTCACGTCCACGCCGATTTCACCGAAATAGTATTCATTCACGTTCTTGGTGTGCTGATACATTTCCTCGGCGGTGCGGGGAACCTGACCGTAGAAAGTTTTTCTTGCCGGTGCAACACTGTAATTTTTGTCGGGTACTGCATCGTAGAGTGCAAGAAAATCAGCGGCAGATTTTAAAGCTAAGGCCTTTAAGCGCTGATATTCTTCCGGAGTTAATGCTTCTTTTTCGCTGTCGAATAAAACATCTGTGTCTGCGTCGCGAACATCCAAATCGCAGTCGGATTCCTGAATAATTTCAATAGCCGTGACTTCTGGAACGAACTTTGAAATCCATGAGGAATAGGATTTTATTTCCTTATCCATTTTCAAAAGAGCTTCATCTTTACTTGTTCCGCGGGTAAAAGCACCGGGGCAATTAACGGCATACAGCATGGTATCATTGCCGTTATGCTCCCAGACACATTGAATTTTCATGGCGCACCCTCCAAAATTTTACGGCTTCAAAATCAGCTCACAGCTGCAATCGTCATACTGTGCCTTAACCGCGCTTTTCACTTCGTCCTGCGCATTTTTAAAGCTTTCCACTTTCAGCATTTCCTTTTCCGTGCTCACGTACACCGACACCCAGAGGTGGCGGCCGGTCTGGAGAACGTCATAGAAAACAGGCTTGAGGTCGTAATTTTCCAGAATTCCGCCGGAAATTTCCTTGATATTTTCAAGGCTCTCCGCCGGGGACACCAGAAATACGTCCCGAATAGAGCTCCACAGCATACGCACCGTTTCCGGCAGCATACCGAACATAATCACTACTGCAACCAGAGGGTCAAAGTAGGGAGCAAAGGGTGCGAGGGGAGTTTTCACAAGGAATGTGGAGCCGAAAAAGGCGAGGGACAGACCCAGAGAATACCACACGTCCAGCTTCCAGCCCAGAACCTCTGCGTCAACGGTGGGGGAGTTCAGGTGCTTATTCAGCCGATACATAATTATGTAAACCACTAAACAGCCCAAACCCTGAACCAGCTGGAACAGTGAAACCTGATTACCATCGACCATATTACCGCCGGAGAGAGCAGTCTGCACAACATCCAGCGCAACGCCGAAGGTAACAGCCACCATCATAAATCCTTTTATAATAAGGAAGATAGATTCAACCTGATAAAAGCCGTAGGGGTACTTTTCCGAAATTGGCATATGGAAAAGCGGCGTAAGGAACAAAATAAGGGCGATAAAGATAAGCTCGGTTGAGTCATACACAGCGTCCATAAGGGATGACTGAGAATGGCTGAAAAGGGCAAAAATAAGCTCAGCGACAGCGAAGAAAAGTCCGGCCCAGAAAGAGATTTTAAGAATTTTCTTTTCGCTTCTTATAATTCTCTCCCGCCGCTCCTGCTTTTCCCGTTCCTTTCGCTGCTTACGCAATAATTCTTCCTGCTCCCGACGCTGTTTTCGCGCCAGATCTTCCTGTTCACGGCGCTGCTTTCGTTCTTTGTCCTGAAGCTCCCGTTTTTCCTTTTCCATTAAAAATACACTTCCCAAAGGCGGCTGCCTTTAACTCGATTCATTCTTATTATATAGTAAAGCACAGGCAGGACGCTCCGTCAAGAAGCAAAGTAAGTTATTTAGTATAATAAGCTTCAAGCTCTTGCGGCTGTGTCCGATTTTAAGTGCAGGCGCTGAAGCCCGTCGGAATCGGCTTTCATGCCGCCGGCTTCAATGTAGCCCCGGCGGCGGGCCTCCTCAATGGGGTTATAGCCGCAGCGAAAGCATCTTTCGTGGCAGGGGCGGGTGGTGCAGTCTACACCGGGATTGTGGGGGCAATTATAGATGTGTCTCATATTAGTTTAAGTCCTCTCTTAAGTTCTTCAAGGTCAGCCAATGTGACCGCTGATATTTTAAATTCGGGTTCTGAGGCTTTTTCATTTTTGCTCAGACCGTTGTTTTCCCATGTGAGAAGCTTCTGCTTCCAGTTTAAAACCTTTTTGCCGGAGCTGTCGGTCCAGTCGGAAATCTGATAGTAATTGTAAAAAGCTTCGGGATTAACATGTAATTTCATTTCCTTGCAATATTCTGCAATATCTTTTAATTCAGGCGTATTCTCAGCCGTGAGCCGCTGTGCCGCTCTCTGCTCGTCGGCCTTGATTTTCGCCATGGCGCCCTTCCTGCCGTTTCTCGACAGGGCGGCACATTTTTCTTCGTATGCCGCCTTGTCACGGTCTATCTGGTTTCGCATGAACGGGAACACAAAACGTTCGTTTCCCCGCAGGGCGTGAGTTGTGCCGGAGATGCTGTATTCAAGAAGAGCGGTAAAAAGCCGGCCCCTCTCCGCATCACACAGCGGCTCAAGACATTCCAGATAGCTGTGATAGACATTGAAGCTTGACAGCATCAGAAAAGGAAATACCAGGGAACGTCAAGGGCGGCGGCACATTCTCTGGGATTGGTTTTAAGGTAATCTTCGGCCCATTCGCGAAAGCAGTCCTCGCATATGTAGAAATTGGGCTCAGTTTCGTAGGCGTATTCACCGATGTCCTCTCCGCACTGGGGACAGGTAACCGGAGGCTCGTTTAAGCTTTCAAACATGTACCCGCCCCCTGACCTCTCCGCTGTTTCTGTCAAAGATAATGGAATTGGGCAGAAACAGTCCGGTAACACGGCGCACGACAGGCTTTTCATATCCGGGGCATAGGGCGGCTTTGTGGGGGCGGCGCCTGCCTGTGTTCAGTAAATAGTCGCAGCTTTCGGTCACGACACAGTAATGTCGACAGTTTAAGTAGTGTTTACAGGTCATTTGATCTCCTTCTTCAAAAATATCTCAAAAACATGAGAACTTACTTGACATTGAGCCACTATGGTATATAATAGTGTAAAAGGTCATAAAATGTCGAAATGAGTGGAAAAGTGACGAAATACACTGAAATACGCCGAGCGTGATACACTCTTTGCCTGACTTATGCTTGGATTATACACCATGATTTTGAGCAAATCAATAGATAGTGCTCAAATTGTTGAGAATAAAAATGCACCATATCTCAAAAACATGAGATTTGGAGAAACTGGAAGCGGGGACTTGTAAAGGAGAAATATAATGGGAAATATAGATTTTTCAAGGTTGGAGGCTCTTGTAAAAAAGACGGGAAAGAGCAAGACGTGGCTCTGTCAATGTCTCGGACGCTCCCCCTATTACCTGCGGGACGTAAAAAAGGTCGGAACAAGGGTAAGGGACGAGGATGTGGAAATACTGGCAAAGGAGCTGGGCACAACGCCGGAGTATCTTATGGGTATCAGCTCTGAGGAAAAACCGCTGGTGGTTCCTTTTACGAGACGGGAGATTGACGATCTTTACGACGGCCTCAATGAGCAGGGACAGGCGGAGCTGTGCCGGTACGGGGAGTATCTTATAAGCCGGGATGACATGAAGGCTCAGGAGCGAAAGCCCAGAATCGATTACATCCGCCATTACCGCACCGCAGCTGCCGCCGGATATGCGGCACCCATAGAGGGGGAGGATTTTGAGCTTATCCCCAAGAATATGAATACCCCGGTGGGGGCAGATTTCTGCATAGATATAGCGGGTGACTCCATGGAGCCTTATATCAAAAACGGCAGCCGGGTGTATGTGCAGCGGGATATGAGCCTGAAAGATCTGGACGTTGGCATATTTTTCCTTGACGGGGATGTGTACTGTAAGCAGTTCTGCATTGATTATCGCGGGAACGTGTGCCTGCTGAGCGCAAACCCCAAGCGAGAGGACGCGAATATTTATATAGATAGGGAAAGCGGCAGAAATCTCATCTGTTTCGGCCGCGTTCTCCTGCCTCATAGACTGCCTATGCCGGTTTATGACTGATTTT
>JAHHRQ010000011.1 GCA_020025715.1 Oscillospiraceae bacterium
GACTCTTCGATTTCTTTTTCCAGAGCCGCCTGCTCATCCTTTAACTCTGCCTGCTTTTTGTCGACCTCCGCCTTTTCAGCCTCATACTCGGCCTTTATTGTTTCAGTCTCCTCGCGGGCATCTACATATTTTTCTTCAAGGTCTCTGTCGCTTTCCATGATGCTGCCCATGTCGTCAAGGGCAGTCAGAAATTCGCTGAAGTTTTTAGAGTTCATAACAAGGCTCAGAATGTTAAAGCCGCCGTTTTCCTCCATTGCCCTTACACGGGTTCTGTAACGCTGGAGCTGCTTTTCCTCTCTGGTTCTTGCCTCTTCTACTTCTTCGGCCTTGTCTTTGATGATTTCCTCATAAATGCTTATTTCTTCTGCAACCAGACTCAGCTGCTCATTTGCGTACTTATTTTCCGCGTCAAGAGCAATCTTCTGTTCCAGAACGCCTGCCTGTTCTTCCTTGAGCTTGTCGATACGGGACTTTGCATCCTGTACTTTACCGGAAAGCTCATTTTTCTCCGCCTGTATACGGTCAATATCACTCTGAGTGATAGCGTGGGCAGTGGCCGGCATAATACTGGCAACCAGTGAGAAAACCATAAGTAGTGTCAGAATTATTGCGATAATGGATGTGGTTTTTTTACTGTTCATATTAGTCTCCGATTTCCTGTTAAGGATTAAGGGGGAATTATACCTTCAGATAGTTTCTTATTGCGTTTACACCGCCGAACACACCGACAAGAATACCTGTACCAAGATAGCAGATAAGAACAGGTACTGCAACTTCAGTGAACGGTACAACTTTTATAAAGCTTCCTGCAACAGTGCTGATGATCTTTCCGGTAAGCAGTTCATATACTCCCCACTCTGCGAGGAATGCAAGACATCCGCCCATTAGTCCGAGGATCAGGCCTTCCACCACGAAGGGCAGGCGGATAAATCCGTTATTGGCACCAACCATCTTCATAATGGCGATTTCCTCTCGTCGGTTGAAGGTTGCAAGCTTAATTGTGTTGGACATTATAAACACCGACACGAACACAAGCATTATTATAAGTACCAGAGAAACTATGCTGACAACATTTCTTATTGTAACGAAAATGTCCGCATACTCTATGTGTGCTCTTACCTTTGCAATACCGTCAACCTGCTTTAAAGCCTCTGTTGTATCAGCCATGAGAGCAATATCGGTAAGGTGAATAACATAGCGGTGACGGAAAACAGTCTTATCGATGCCTTCCATAACATAGCTGTCGTAGTTATCGAAGAAGTTGTCCATTGCAGCTTCTCTTGAAACAAACTCCGCAGACTCAACGTTGTCCACTGCTGTTATTTTCTCTTCCAGAGCCATTGCCTCTTCGTCTGAGAGGTTTTCGTCAACGAAAGCTGCAACTTCATTCTGGTCCTCAAGGTCTTTTATCAGTGCGTCAATGTTGACAGATAAAAGAGACACGCTGCCCATAATTATAAGGCAGGCCATAATAATTGTAACTGAGGCAAAGGACATAAATCCGTGTTTTCCGATATTGCGGAAGCCTTCGCCTATAAGATATCCACCTCTGTTAAATTTCATAGCTGTAATACCCGTCCATTCCGTCACTGATAACGTGGCCGTCCTCAATAGTGATGACGCGCTTAGAAAAGGCGTTTACCAGTTCCTTCTCATGGGTAACTACAAGAATGGTAGTTCCCATCTCGTTAATCTTTTCAAACAGGAGCATAAGCTCAAGGCTGCGGACAGGGTCAAGGTTACCTGTGGGCTCGTCCGCAACTATCATGCGGGGGCTGTTGACAAGAGCTCTCGCAATAGCCACTCTCTGCTGTTCACCACCGGAGAGCTCATTGGGAAGTCTCTTTTCTCTTCCCTCAAGTCCGACCAGCTCAAGAACGTAGGGTACGCGCTTGCTGATTTCCTTGTTTGAGGCGCCTACAACACGCATGGCGAAAGCCACGTTATCATAGACAGTCATGTTTTCAATAAGCCGGTAGTCCTGGAATATGACACCCAGAGTTCTTCTCATCTTAGGGAGCTTTCTTCTTTTGATTTTCATCATGTCAAAATCGTTGACTGTTATTTCACCGGAATTGGCATGAATTTCTCCAGTTATGAGTTTCATGATAGTGGTCTTTCCGGAACCGGAAGGGCCAACCAGAAAAACAAACTCGCCTTCGTCAATACTAAGATTTACACCGTCAAGGGCCACAGTGCCGCTGCTGTCGTAAACCTTGGTCACATTGTTCATTCGAACCATAGTTAATTTTTCCTCCAACTTAAACTTGGATTTTTATCTTCGTACTATATATAAAGTATCTTTTAGCCCCTTAATATTTATTATTGTTATTGTTATTATTCAGGGAGTCAAGATACATTTTCACCATCATGGCAACCTTGAAAACGATGGCATGATCAAACTCTCTCAAGTCAAGACCTGTAATCTTCTTGATTTTTTCAAGTCTGTAAACCAGAGTATTTCTGTGAACATAGAGCTTACGGGAAGTCTCGGACACGTTAAGGTTATTTTCGAAGAACTTGTTAATGGTCTCAAGAGTATCCTCATCCAGAGTCTCAATGGGGTTTTTCTTGAATACCTCATTTAAGAACATCTCGCACAGAGTGGTGGGCAGCTGATAAATAATTCTGCCAAGTCCCAGAGTCTCATAGTTAATGATAGTCTTTTCGCTCTCAAATACACGGCCGACATCTATTGCAACCTGAGCCTCTTTGTATCTGTCTGCAAGCTCCCGCAGGTGCAGAGCATTGGTGGAAATACCGATAACGCAGTGAATTCCCAGTTCCTCCTGAAGCAGATCCTCAATGCTGTGTGCAATCTTGGAAACTTCCTCAGGGCAGTTGGGAGAGCTGAGAACCTTTACGACCACAACATCGGTTTCATTGATGTTGAGGACGAAGTCCTTCTGCTTATCCGGGAAAAGGCGCTGAATAACTTCAACCGCAGCAACATCCGGATTATCCATCTGGCGCACCAGGAAAACGCATCTGGGGTCATCGGTTACGAAATGAAGTTCTTTAGCTCTTACATATACATCGCCGGGGAGAATATTATCGGAAATAATATTCTTCACGAAAGCAGCCTTATTGTGCTTTTCCTCGTAATTGCTCTTTGCTTCGTTAAAAGCAACGGCTGCAACAGCGCAAATGGTTTTGGCAACAGGATCATTGCCGTCAACAAATGCCGCATAATCGAACTTTGAATCGCTGCACATAAGGGGACTGTAAGTTCTGAGCCCCGTAGTTACAACATTCTCGTTAGAGTCAAAATCATATACATGAAAATCATCGAGTCTGGAACCTATCATGGCAAGTTCGGAGCTTGCCACTACAAAGCCCTGCTCGTCCACCACGCCAATTGTCCTGTCAACGGCATCTTTCATTTGAATAATCACATTCTGGAAAATCCTGCTGGACATAAAAACGCCTCCTATGAGCGGCAGTTAAGCTTAATTTATAGCTATTATGGCAAAATGCCATACCTCCGCAATTCTCTTTCTACATAATAAACCAATTTTATGTGATTTTCAATAGAAAAAACGAGCTTTATTTGTGAACTTTTTTAGTTTTGTGTCATTTCCGTCTAATTTTTCGTTCAAAGTGCATGTAAATTTGATTATTTTTCGCTTATTCCGGGCTGAACACCTTGCACAAATCATTTTCGTCAAGCTCTCTGTAACCGCCTTCTCCAAGGTTTTCGTCAAGTTTGAGAGCGCCTATTGAAAGGCGTCTTAAAACAGTAACGGGCTTTCCGCAGGAGGCAAGCATACGGCGCACCTGATGGTATTTTCCCTCAGTCAGCACCACCTCGCAGCGGTTTCCTCCAAGTCTCACAAGCTCTGCCGGTCTGCATTTAAGGCCGTCCCGAAGTTCAATACCGTTTTTAAAGGCTTTTTCGTCTGCTTCTGTGGGTTCGCCCTCCACCTCTGCATAATATCTTTTTTGTACGGAAAATTTAGGCGAAATTACCCGATGTGCAAAATCTCCGTCATTTGTCAGCAAAAGCAGACCGCTTGTGTCCTTATCCAGCCTGCCCACAGGGAAAAGATCCATGCGGCGCATTTCCGGGCTTAAAAGGTCAAGGACTGTTTTCTGCTTTTTATCCTCGGTAGCCGTAACCACCCCGCAGGGCTTATCTATCATAAAGTAACGGTATTTTGAATAAGATATAATGTCACCGTCAAGGCTTACACGGTTTACGTCGCTGTCAATCTTGGTTTCGGGTTTTGTTACGGCCTTTCCGTCAACACTGACCCGGCCCTGTCTTATAATGTTTCTAAGCTCTTTTCTTGACGCTACGCCCTGATCGGCCAGAAATTTATCCAGTCTCATAAGTGCCATTATTCTTTTCCTCCTTTCCGAATTTTTTTATTATAACATACTTCGCTCCGATTTTGAATAGCCTATATCTGAGGTGATTGCTATGATTCAAAAAGAACACGTATTTAACAAAAAGAAGGCTCTGCTGCTGGTGGTAATCTGCGCGGCAGTTCTGCTGGTACTGTTTTTCATCCGCTGGCACGGTGAAAAGTCTGATAGTTTAACGACGACAGACGGCCGTGTAAAGTTCCTCGCTTCTTTAGGCTGGGAGGTTGATAACGCCTCAGAAGAGGGAAAAACCGTCATAATTCCCGAAAAGTTGGAGGGCGTTATGGAGGAATATAACAAAATGCAGGTGGAGCAGGGCATGGATTTAAGCTCCCACTGCGGTGAAAAGTGCCAGCAGTACACATATGTGCTCAAAAATTACCCCTCTGACAAGGATAATGTTTTCCTCAGCATTTACGTTCTGGACGGCAAGCTTATTGCCGGAGATATACATACAAATTCCGTAAACGGCTTTATGGTGGGCATTATGCCTTCAGAAAGTGCTCAGAAATGAAATTTTTTACACGGCGTCGGCTGGAGCCTGCGCCGTATTTTTATGCAGAGCCGAAATCGGTGGCTGTGCATAATAAAAGCGGTCGGATTTATTTCCGGCCGCTTTTTAATATTTACTTTTCGCCATTGCGTCTGCGGATATAATCTGCAATCATTTCCGCCGTGGCTTCTTTACCTATGGAGGAATCAAGGCAGAGATCATAGTTATCAAAGCTCTGCCATTCATTGCCGGAGGTGTTTCGGTAGTAATTTGCTCTGGACTCGTCAGAGCGCATCATGTGCAGGCGGGCTTCTTCGTATGAATCGCCGTACATTTTCTGAATGTTGCCTATGCGAACCTCTTCGGGAGCATATATAAACACACGCACAAGGTTTGAATAATTCCTCAGCACATGGTTTGCGGCTCTGCCTACAATAACACATGCTCCTGCATCGGCAATCTTTCTGATTACCTTTTCCTGTGCGATAATCCCCTGCCGGCCCACGTTAGTGCTGAGATATATCTGGTGGAACACCTCAGAGGGTTCATCGTAATCCTCCGATATAAATTCCTTTGCCATTCCGCTTTCCTTAGCCACAATAGCAGTAAGCTCCTTGCAGTAGAAGGGCACATTTAGCTTCCGCGCAACAAGCTCTCCTATCTGCTTTCCGCAGGAGCCGTGCTGACGGGCGATGGTGACAACAGTACCGGGACGGGTTTCGGAAATTGCTATATGCTTTTCTTCCTGTTTCTCCGTCGTATTCAGCTTTTTGAAGAACTTTATTGTAAGAACTGTAATTACCGCGCCTGCAATAAAGTCTGCTAAAGGCGCTGCAAGCAGTATGCCGTAAATACCGGTTCCCGCCGCTCTCGCTTCCAGTACACTGCATAGAATTAAGGTAAACGTAACAAAGCAGACCATATCACGGTTTACAGAGGAAATCATGGCATGAACCGCTTTTCCGATTGACTGGAAGAAGATAGAGGATATTTTTATAAAGCAGCTTACAAATGTAAGGCTTAGAGAAATACGGAAGCTCTTTACTGCAAAATCCATATACAGCTCGTTCTGTGTTCCGAATATTCCTATTACAAACTCAGGCCAGATTTCAAATATAAGGGTAAATAAGATGCCTGCTCCCAAAGTGGTGAGCAGTATCATAAAGTAGGTCTTTTTTACCCTGTCCATTTTTCCCGCACCGTAGTTATAGCCCAGAATAGGCTGACCGCCTAAGGCTATACCGACAGCAATGTTGTTGACCACTGTGTAAACCTTGGTCTGGATGCTGTAAACGGAAATAGGAATATCACTTCCGTATACGGACAGTGCACCGTATTTATATAATGTAACATTACTTAAAAGAGTCATTACAACCAGAGAAATCTGAATTATAAAGGTAGAGCCGCCCATAATTATCAGGTTTCTCAGCATGGCAGTGTTTATTCTAAAACTCTTTTTGGTAAGCTTAAAGCTTTTGGGCTTAAAGAAATAAACAAAGCAGATTATAAACGAAACCGTCTGTCCGGCAGCTGTTGCAATAGCAGCGCCCTTTATTCCCCAGTCAAGGAGGAAAATACATATAGGGTCAAGAATAATATTGAGCACTGCGCCGGAGCACATAGCTACCATTGAATATGCAGGGCTGCCGTCTGCCCGAATCATGCTGTTCATAACGTTGAACATCAGGTATACAGGGAAAAACAGTGCAATAATTCTGAAATAGTCACATGCCATTTGAAGGGTTGCACTTGAGGCACCGAAAAGCTTCATAAGAGGCTCGCAGAATATAAGGCATATTACTGAAAGCACAACGCTTATAATCATTGTACTTGTTAATCCTGTACCCACGCACTTATGAGCGCTTTCGCTGTCCTGTCGTCCGGAGCATATGCTGAGATATGCAGCCGCTCCGTCACCTACGCACCATGCAAAAGCATTTGCAACACATATTATAGGAAAGGAAATTCCGGTGGCGGCATTACCCAGATAGCCTAATTTACTGTTTCCGATGAATATCTGGTCTACGATATTATAAAGCGCACCGATTAAAAGTCCTATTACACACGGAACCGAAAATTTGAGCAGCAGCTTTGAAATCGGCTGTTCACCCAGAATTCTGTTTTCGTCCATTGAATTCCCTCCTATAAAATAAAATCCGCAAACATTCTACTATAATAACGCCTGATGCGTCATCTTATAGTAAAACTATTTGCGGTAGTTTGTAGAAACGTTCACCCGATTGTGAACTTATATAAGAAAATTTGCAACAGCGTTTAGTAAATCACAAATTACCATGTTTGTCAACACCAACTTTATATAAAAAAACAGTACAGAAGCGCAAAACTTCTGTACTGTTCTTATTGTTTAAATTAAATCCGAAATCAGCCCTTGAGAGCCTCAGCAGTAGCGACAGCAACTGCAACAGTTGCGCCGACCATGGGGTTATTGCCCATACCCAAGAAGCCCATCATCTCAACGTGAGCAGGAACGGAAGAAGAACCTGCAAACTGAGCGTCAGAGTGCATACGGCCCATGGTATCGGTCATGCCGTAAGAAGCAGGACCTGCTGCCATGTTGTCGGGGTGAAGAGTACGGCCTGTGCCGCCGCCGGAAGCAACGGAGAAGTACTTCTTACCCTGCTCGATGCATTCCTTCTTGTAAGTACCTGCAACGGGGTGCTGGAAACGGGTGGGGTTGGTGGAGTTACCGGTGATGGAAACGTCAACGCGCTCATGGTGCATAATAGCAACACCTTCGCGGACATCATCACAGCCGTAGCAGCGAACCTCGGCGCGCTCACCGTCGGAGTAAGGAATCTCACGAACAATCTTCAGCTCACTGGTGTAGTAGTTGAACTCAGTCTGTACGTAGGTAAAGCCGTTGATACGGGAAATGATCTGAGCTGCGTCCTTACCGAGACCGTTGAGAATAACGCGCAGAGGCTTTTTGCGGGCCTTGTTAGCGTTCTTAACGATACCGATAGCGCCCTCAGCAGCAGCGAAGGACTCGTGGCCGGCGAGGAATGCAAAGCACTCGGTCTCCTCAGACAGAAGCATTGCGCCCAGATTACCGTGGCCGAGGCCGACCTTACGGTCATCAGCAACAGAACCGTCCAGGCAGAAGCTCTGGAGGCCTTCACCGATCTTCTTTGCAGCCTCAGCTGCGGTCTTAACACCGGACTTTATAGCGATAGCAGCGCCGACGCAGTATGCCCAGCGGACGTTCTCAAAGCAGATAGGCTGAATACCGGCTGCGATTTCGTAAGGGTCAAATCCCTTTGCTTTGCAGATCTCTCTGCACTCTTCAACGGAGGAAATGCCGTACTGAGCAAGAACACCGTTTATTTTGTCGATTCTTCTCTCGTAGTTTTCAAACAGAGCCATTGTATGATCCTCCTTCTATTATTCCTGACGGGGGTCAACATACTTGACCGCATTGTCAAACTGACCGTAGTGGCCGGTTGCCTTGGTGACAGCCTCGTTTGCATCCATGCCCTTCTTGATGAAGTCCATCATCTTACCAATGCTGACAAACTCGTAGCCCACGATTTCGCTGTTGGCGTTGAGAGCAAGCTTGGTAATGTAACCCTCGGTGAGTTCCAGATATCTGGGTCCCTTTTCCTTGGTAGCAAAGGTGGTACCGATCTGAGAACGGAGGCCCTTGCCAAGGTCTTCAAGAGATGCGCCCACTGCAAGGCCGCCTTCTGAGAAAGCAGACTGGGAACGACCGTAAACTATCTGGAGGAAGAGCTCACGCATAGCAGTATTGATGGCATCGCAGACAAGGTCGGTATTGAGAGCCTCAAGGAGGGTCTTACCGATGAGGATTTCAGAGGCCATAGCGGCAGAGTGGGTCATGCCGGAGCAGCCCAGAGTTTCAACGAGAGCTTCCTCGATGATGCCGTCCTTAACGTTCAGTGTCAGCTTGCAGGCACCCTGCTGAGGTGCGCACCAGCCGATACCGTGGGTGAAGCCTGAAATATCCTTCAGTTCCTTAACCTTAACCCACTTGCCTTCTTCGGGAATGGGTGCGGGGCCATGGTATGCGCCTTTAGCTATGGGGCACATATTCTGTACTTCTGTGGTGTAGATCATAGCGATTTCCCTTCTATAACTTTAATGTAATACATATATGCAGGGGAAGCGGCGCTTCCCCCCAATATACTCAGTGGAGCAGATTTTCTCCTGTCATTTCCTCAGGCTGAGAAAGTCCCATAACATGAAGTATGGTGGGAGCGATGTCTGCAAGTCTGCCGTCAGAGAGCTTTGCGCCCTTAACGTTTACGCAGAAAGGTACAAGATTTGTGGTGTGAGCAGTGTTCACCTTGCCGTTTTCATCAAACATGCAGTCGGCGTTGCCGTGGTCGGCTGTTACCAGCAGAACGGTATCTTCGTGCTTTTCCACTTCATCTATAATTCTGCCCATGCACTTGTCAACAGTCTCAACAGCAGTGACAGCGGCATCCATAACGCCGGTGTGGCCTACCATATCGCAGTTGGCAAAGTTGCAGACGATAAGATCGTACTTGTCGGAGGCAATAGCCTCAACTACCTTGTCGCAGACCTTCTCGGCGCTCATTGCAGGAACAAGGTCATAGGTAGCGTACTCTTTGGGAGAAGGCACAAGGCAGCGCTCCTCGCCCTCGGCCTGTTTTTCAACGCCGCCGTTGAAGAAGAAGGTAACGTGGGCGTACTTTTCTGTCTCGGCCACTCTGAACTGCTTCATGCCCTTTGCGCTTACATAGTCGCCCAGAGTGTTCTGAATTTCCTCAGGGGGATATGCAATGGGGAGAGGCAGCGTCTCATCGTACTGAGCGGTGCAGACATAAGAGAGAGGATAGACGGTCTTTTCACGCTTGAAGCCGTCAAAATCCTCAAGGTTTAATGCCCATGTCATTTCTCTTGCTCTGTCGGGGCGGAAGTTCATGAAGATAACGCTGTCACCTTCATCGATAACGCCCTCGGGGCATACAACAACAGGCTTTACAAATTCATCGGTAACGTCCTGAGCATAGCTCTCCTCAACTGCGTGAACAGCATCGGAATCCATAACGCCCTTGCCGCAGACGATGGCATTGTAGCCCTCCTCAACACGGTCCCAGCGCTTGTCTCTGTCCATGCCGTAGAAACGTCCCTGGAGAGTGGCAATTTTTGCATTACCCAGTTCGTCGCACTTGTTCTGAAGCTGTCTCACGAAGTCAGCGCCGCTCTTGGGAGCAACGTCGCGTCCGTCAAGGAAGCAGTGAACAAATACCTTTTTAACGTCTCTCTGCTTTGCCATATCCAGAATACCGAAGATATGGTTCAGGTGGCTGTGAACACCGCCGGTAGAGAGAAGGCCCAGGATGTGGAGGGCTTTGCCGTTTTTCTTGGCGTCCTCAATGGCCTTAATATAGACCTCGTTTTTAAAGAAAGCTCCGTTTTCTATGTCTCTGCTGATTTTGGGCAGAATCTGGAAAACTACGCGGCCTGCACCGATGTTGGTGTGGCCAACCTCGGAGTTACCCATCTGACCCTCAGGCAGGCCCACATCCATACCGGATGCAGCCAGCTTTGAGCAGGGATAATTAGAGAAGAACTTATCAAGGTTAGGCTTTTTGGCCTGAGCAATGGCATTGCCCGCAGTGGGAGCCGCCAGACCGTAGCCGTCCATTATAATAAGAACTGCTTTTTTAGTCATTTTCAGCACTCCTGATTGCTTGCTTCAATAATTTTGGAGAAATCAACAGGTTTGAGAGATGCACCGCCTATAAGGCCGCCGTCGATGTCGGGCTGAGCCAGAAGCTCTTCTGCGTTCTTTGCGTTCATGCTGCCGCCGTAAAGAATGCTGATAGCTCTTGCAGGACGTGCGCCGTAGATCTTACGGATAACAGCACGGATGCCTTCGCAGACTTCCTGTGCCTGCTCGGCAGTAGCGGTTTTGCCGGTGCCGATAGCCCAGATGGGTTCGTAAGCGATGATGCAGCGGCGAAGCTTGGTAGCGTCAATGCCGGCAAGTGCAGTCTTAACCTGGTATGCAACATACTCCATGGTCAGATCCATCTCGCGCTGCTCAAGGCTCTCACCAACGCAGATGATAGGAACAATGCCCTTCTCAAGCAGAGCCTTTGCCTTGATGTTTACCTGAATATCGGTCTCGCCGTGGTACTGGCGGCGCTCGGAGTGGCCGACGATGCAGTACTTTGCACCAACGTCAGCGAGCTGATCGGCAGAGATTTCGCCGGTGTATGCGCCCTTTTCGTACATAGAAACATCCTGAGCACCTGCTGCAACCTTGCAGTCCTTGCCGGCCTTGATCATAGCGGGAACCATGATTGCGGGAGTGCAGAGAACTACGTCGCAGTTTCTGTTTTTGGGCATATTTGCCTTCAGTTCTTCCATGAAGGGCTTAATGCCGGAGTTGAGCATGTTCATCTTCCAGTTTCCGGCAATAACGGTCTTACGGTATTTTCTGTTCATTTATATTCTCCGTTTCTTGATTATTGGGAGCGGATTGACCGCTCCCCTGTTAAATTGATATTTGATTATTTATCCAGCAGGCATGCAACACCGGGCAGTTCCTTGCCTTCAAGAAACTCCAGAGATGCGCCGCCGCCGGTGGAAATGTGGGTGATCTTGTCGGCAAAGCCCAACTTCTCAACAGCAGAAGCAGAGTCACCGCCGCCTACGATAGTGACAGCGCCGGACTCAGCCAGAGCCTTTGCCATAGCCTTGGTGCCGCCTGCGAACTTCTCGAACTCGAATACGCCCATAGGTCCGTTCCAGACGATGGTGCCTGCGCCCTTAACGGCAGCAGCGAATTCTTCAGCAGCCTTGGGGCCGATGTCCATGCCCATGAGGCCGTCGGGAATGTTGCCCTCTGCCAGAACGGGCTCTGCATCAGCGGAAAACTCCTTAGCGCAGTAGCTGTCAACAGGAAGCAGGAACTTAACGCCCTTCTCCTCTGCCTTCTTTATCATATCCTTAGCGTAATCGATACGGTCAGCCTCAAGGAGAGAGGTACCGATTTCAAAGCCCTGAGCCTTCTTGAAGGTGTAGGCCATGCCGCCGCCGATGATAATGGTGTCTGCCTTTTCAAGCAGGTTATTTATAACATTGATCTTATCGGAAACCTTTGCGCCGCCCAGAACTGCAACGAAGGGACGCTTGGGATCGTCAAGAGCCTTGCCCATAACGGAAAGCTCTTTTGCAACCAGCAGGCCGGAGTATGCAGGCAGGTATGCTGCAACGCCCGCGGTGGAAGCGTGAGCTCTGTGTACGGTACCGAAAGCATCGGAAACAAAAATCTCAGCCATGGAAGCCAGCTCTTTTGCAAAGTCAGCGCCGTTTTTCTCCTCGCGGATATCGAAGCGCAGGTTTTCGAGAAGCATGATCTCGCCGGGCTTTAATGCTGCGGCTTTAGCCTTTGCATCCTCACCGATGATGTCTTTGGCAAAAATGACCTCATGATCCAGCAGCTCGGAAAGTCTCTTTGCTACGGGAGCCAGAGTGAGCTTTTCCTTCCATTCGCCTTTGGGCTTGCCAAGGTGAGAGCAGGCAATGACAGCAGCGCCGTTATCGAGCAGATATTTTATTGTAGGGATTGCGGCAACAATACGCTTGTTGCTGGTGATTTCTCCGGTCTCTTTATCCTGAGGAACGTTGAAATCGCAGCGGAGCAGAACTTTTTTACCTTTTACGTCAACATCGTAAACAGTCTGTTTGTTGTAATTCATAGTATATCCTCCTAAAAATAATCTTTTAAGTTTGTGCCATAGAGCCCTCATCCAGAAGCCCGGGGAAATTCTGCTGGCGGAGAGCATCGTATGCTAATATAGCTACGGAGTTTGAGAGATTCAAGCTCCGGGCATCACTTATCATAGGGATTCTTATACATCTGTCCCTGTATTTTTCCCTCAGCCATTCGGGAAGGCCCGCAGTTTCCTTGCCGAACATGAGCGTCACGTTATCACCGCTCATATCAACCTCTGAATAGGCTTTGGGAGCTTTGGTGGTGGCGAGGAAAATGTTTTCGTCGCCGTTTTTCTCGAAGTATTCGTCCAGATTTTCGTATACTCTTATATCAACCAGAAACCAGTAATCAAGGCCGCAGCGCTTCACTTTACTGTCTGAAATATCAAAGCCCAGAGGCTTTATCAGATGCAGCACGGCACCTGTACATGCACAGGTTCTCGCTATGGCTCCGGTGTTAAAAGGTATCTCCGGTTCTACCAGAACTATATTTAACATTTTGTGCCTTTCCAATACTCCTGTATTTTCGTCATTTGACAGAAGTTTTGCAATGTCATTCTATTGTTTGCCTACATTTTAGCACAAAAATTAGAAAAATCATGCACTTTTTTTGGTTTTTCACAAGTTCTTGCATAATAGACAAAACTGGTCTATAATCATACACGATATATGGGCATTTATTGGCATTTTGCATATGTCAATAAATTATCAAATTACTTTTCAGAGGTTTTATTTATGGATTATAAGTGCAGTGACTGTCCGAGAAACTGCGGTGCTTTAAGAGGTGAGAAAAGTGCAGGCGGGGTATGTGTAAGCCCGGCTGCGGCGCATGTTGTAAGGGCCGCTCCCCACTTCGGTGAGGAGCCGTGTATAAGCGGTAGCAGAGGTTCCGGTGCAGTTTTCTTTTCCGGCTGCAATCTCCGCTGTGTTTTCTGTCAGAACAGAGAAATAAGCCGCTCTGCGGCAGGAAAAGAGCTGAGTTCAGCACAGTTGAGGGAACTTTTTCTCCGTCTGCGGGATGAGGGAGTTCACAATATAAATCTTGTAACTCCCAGTCATTACATAAGGGAGATAGCGAAAGCTCTGGACGGGCTGGAACTTGGAATACCGGTTGTCTGGAACAGTTCTGGCTATGATAAGCCGGAGTCATTAAAAATGCTGGAAGGTCTTGTGCAGATATACATGCCGGATTTAAAGTATCTAAAGCAGGAGCCTGCCGCCAGATATTCGGCAGCCCCCGACTACCCCGCCGTTGCAGCGGCGGCAATAAAAGAAATGTACCGTCAGGTAGGGCCTTACCAGATGGATGAAGAGGGAATTTTAAAATCCGGTCTTTTAATCCGCCATCTTATTCTGCCACAGCAGGAATTAAACACCATGGATGTTATAGATTTTGTGGCAGAGGAATTTCCCAAAGGCAGTGTTCTGTTTTCTCTCATGAGCCAGTATACCCCCATGCCGGGGCTTCAGAAATTTCCGGAGCTGCAAACAACGGTTGACGATGAAACCAGCCGCAATTTACGCTCATACATGCTTAAAATGGGCATAGAGGACGGCTACTGGCAGGACGGTGCAGCCGCAACCGATGAGATGATACCGGATTTTGACCTTACGGGAATTAAGGATCTATAAAGTATTGACAGTTTTGTAAAACGCTATTAAAATGATAGTTAATGTCCTGCTTTATCTTAAAACATCATTTTATCAAGGAGAAAGATACATGAATTACAACGAAGTACACGACGCCGCCAAAACTCAGGTCGGCCCCTACTGCAAGAACTGCCCCGTATGTAACGGCCTTGCATGCGGCAACGCAATGCCCGGCCCCGGCTGCAAGTTCCCCGGCAACGTTGCCGCCAGAAACTACGCCAAATGGCAGGAAATCTGCGTAAACATGGATACCCTCTGCCCCAATGCAGACCCCGATGTCAGCTTTGAGCTTTTCGGCAGAAAATTCTCTGCTCCTATATTTGCCGCCCCTCTCGGTGCTATTGATATGCACTACGGCCCCAAGTATAAGGATCAGGAGTACAACTCCATTCTCATTAAGGCAGCTTATGAATACGGCGTTCTGGCTCTCACCGGTGACGGCGTAAACCCCGACATTATGAAGTCCGCTGTCTCTGACATGAAGAAGTACGAGGGTGTTGGTATTCCCACCATTAAGCCCTGGAACAAAGAATTTGTTTTTGAGAAGCTGGACATTCTCAATGAAAGCGGGATTTTTGCCGCAGCAATGGACGTTGACGGCGCAGGTCTGCCCTTCCTTAAGGCTATGAATCCCAACGCAGGCAGCAAGTCTGTGGACGAAATGAAGGAGATCGTCTCCTACGCCAAAATGCCTTTCATGGTTAAAGGTATTATGACCGTAAACGGCGCACTGAAGGCTGTTGAAGCCGGTGCAAAGGCTATCGTTGTTTCCAACCACGGCGGCCGCGTTCAGGGCGGTGTTCCCTCCACTGCTGAGGTTCTGCCCGCAATCGCAGACGCAGTTAAAGGCAAGGTTACCATTTTTGTTGACGGCGGCATCCGTTCCGGCGTTGATGTGTTCAGAGCTCTGGCTCTCGGTGCTGACGCTGTTCTTATCGGCCGTCCTATCCTCAACATGATCTACGGCGGCGGTGAAGAAGGCTTCAAGGTTTACATGGACAAGATCGTCGGTGAGCTTAAGTCCACCATGACCATGTGCGGTGCTGCTTCTCTTAAGGACATCGACAGAAGCAAGGTTTACCTCGGCTGATTGATTTTTCTGCATACAGATTTAAGCAAGCTATAAATAAATTCGGAAACGCATATTCTCAGGGGGATTGCTTATGAAAAAATTTCTGAAATTCTTTTTAGCAACACTTTTCTTTGTAGAGCTGTTCATGATTATGGGCGGCGCACATCTTGTTTATGACAGTACATACTATCTCTATAACGGTATAGTAGTAGCGCTCCTGATTTCCGTTCTGCTTTTCGTTCTGGACTCCATGTCTCAGAAAATCGAAAAGCTGGAAAAGAAAATCGAAATTTTGGAGAACAAAGATAAAGCCGCACAGACTGACAACAAATAAAAACAAAACTCCCGGTAAATGAATACCGGGAGTTTTTTCTGCACGTTTTATGCAATTATGTAAACAGTTTTATGTGAGTCACTTCAAGCAATCCTCACATGTGCATCCTTTACATTGACGGAAATAACAATGTCCTCATCGGTGGGGTTTTGAACTGACACGCCGATTTTAAACCATGCATCTTTTTCAACGTCCATTTTAACTGCCATGCCGGGAGTCAGATATGCAGGCTCATAAGCGTTTTCTTCCTTACATTCAACAGGGTGCAAAATCACTTCTGTGTCTCCCAGACCTTCTCCGGAAGTAATTGTAATCTGATTTTTAAAGGGGCAAATTTCTTCATCGGAAAATACAAACTCCTCAGTGCTTCCCGCCGGTATGGTTATATTAACCGGCACTTCGGCACTGCCGCAGCCTTGCAGAGAGAAAAGGCAAAGGCTTAAAACGATAAATAAAGCAAATTTTTTCATAAGCCACTCCTTAGTGTTATGTGAACCGCATTATGTTACTTAACTATAACTAAATCTCCGAAGAATTCCGGTCTGTGAAAATCAGGCTCCGGCACATCCACATCGTTCCACATGCCGAAGTGAGGATTGGGCAGGTCATCGCCGCAGCGGTAGAAATTGCCCTTTATAACATCCCCTGCCTGAAAGTGTTCTTTGCCGTACAAGCTTTTAACTGTGGCAAGGGGCACGAAAATTTCAAGAGTCCAGAAATCTTCATGTACTTCTGCCTTAGCTTCCGGCATTGTGTCAACTAATTCTCTGACGATCTGCCGGTTCTTTCTGCCGGTTCCGATTTTACAGTGGAGATTGCCGTTTGAGTTTGCCTCAAAATTCATGTAGCGGTCGTCTTGCTCAGGGTCGAAGTTTGCAAAAAACTCCATACAGCTGTCAAAGTGCACCGAGTCATCAGGCTCATTATGCTTTGCAACAGGCTCTTTTTCAAAGCTTTTCATCCTCACAAAAAAGCCTTTGTTTTCAATATATACAGCCTGTCCCTCAGTTTCGGGGCCCGGCTTTTCTGTCCACCGGAAGTGGAGACTGAACTTTTCTGCAAGTTCAATCTCCTCCGGAGCTGAGACTGTTTTCAGCTCATATTTCATTTAATTATTCCCTCAAAAATGTTCAGGATCACCTTAACTGCAACATCCATGTCTTCAACGCAGATATGCTCGTAAGGGCCGTGGAAGGAGTAGCCGCCGGTTCCCAGGTTGGGGCAGGGCAGCCCCTTGGAGGAAAGGTTTGCGCCGTCGGTGCCGCCGCGGATAGGCTCGATGTGAGGCTCGATTCCTGCCTTTTCAATGGCAGTCTTTGCAAGCTCCACAACTTCCATGTGGTCTTTTATAAACTCAGCCATGTTGGAATACTGCTCCTTAATTGTCAGAACAGTAGTTCCCTCGCCGTACTTTTCGTTTATAAGCTTCTCAATGTGGCGCAGGCAGTTTTCTCTGGCCTTGAAGCTCTCCTTGTTGTGGTCGCGGACAATGTACTTCAATATTGCCTTTTCAACGTTGCCCTGCATATCGGTCAGGTGGAAGAAGCCCTCGTAATTCTCGGTTCTGGAGGGAATGTCACCGGCGGGCAGCATGGAGTTAATCTCCATAGCAACAAGGCTTGCATTTATCATTACGTCTTTAGCAGAGCCGGGGTGAACGTTAAAGCCGTTAACCTCAAACTCAGCGCCGGAGGCGTTGAAGGTCTCGTAAGCAAGCTCGTTAAGCTCGCCGCCGTCCATGGTGTATGCAAAATCTGCGCCCAGCTTTTTAATATCCAGCAGGTCTGCGCCGTGGCCGATTTCCTCATCGGGAGTGAAGCAGACTGCTATTCTGCCGTGGGGCAGGTTCTTATTTATGATTTCCTCACATGCGGTGAGGATTTCGGCTACACCGGCCTTATCGTCTGCGCCAAGAAGAGTAGTTCCGTCGGTGCAGATAAGGGTCTTTCCCTTCATCTCGGAAAGTTCGGGGAATTTATCGGGAGAAAGAATTCTTCCGCTCTCACCCAGCTTTACTTCTCCGCCGTCATAGTTTTCAATGATCTGAGGATTTACATTTTCACCTGAAAAATCAGGCGCAGTATCAATATGTGCAATAAGACCTACGCACTTCTTATCTTCCATTCCTGCGCTTGCAGGTACAAAGCCGTAAACATATGCGTGTTCATCTACCTCCACGCCCTCCATGCCCATGGCCTTCATTTCCTCGCAGAGCAGATTGCTCAGGTCAAACTGACGCCGGGTGCTGGGGGTCTGCTGTCCTTCTTCGTCACTGGTGGTATAAACTTTTACATACTTTAAAAGTCTTTCGTATGCTCTCATAATATTTTCCTCCGTTTATTTGTAGATTATTGTATTTATAAACAGCCGTCCTTTTTTGGACATACCGCCGTTTTCACATATTTTTGCTTTGCCCGCTCCTTTAAGGGATATTATATCACCCTCGGCAATGGCTTTGTCGTTTTTAAGGCACTCCTCGTAATTAAGGCTTACATTTCCCGCCGCAATCTGCTTTACGGCCTCCGTCCTTGAAATTCTGAAAAGGCCGGTAAGCACAGCATCAAGCCGCGGGCTCATCACCGTAAAGCTTCGCTCCTCGGTTTTAATTTCCGGCAGAAGAAGTTCATTTATGGAAACCTCCTGCGCCTTAACTGCGTATCTGCCTACTTTTTCAATCCCCAGCAGATGATTTAAAACCGTAGGCATACAGAACACATAGGCATCATTTCCCGAAAGCCTAATATCACCAAGCCTTGAACGGTCAATTCCCATGCCCAGAAGTGCACCCATATAGTCTCTGTGTCCCGGAGAACCGAAAGGACAGGAAAGCTTTATGGCCTTAATGTATTCCGAAAAATCCACATCCTCAGTCTCCATATAAAAGGGCAGGAAAAAAGCTTTCTTTCTCTCGCAGCTCTCGTGGCCGCCGAACATGCAGAGCTTTACATCGGCTCTGTTTTTAAAATGCTTTTCAGCCTTATAGCTCTCGGCGGGAGTTAAAAACACGCTGTCGGTAACGGAACTGTATTTTTCAGCCCTCTCCCCCAGCTCCTCCAGCCGCTTTATAAGTTCATCCTTTTCCATCTTTCACCTTCGTTTTGTGGGCGCTCTGATTGGTCTCTTGCAGCAGCTTTTCTATCTGCTCCTCTGTCCATTTAAGTTCTGCAATAAACTCCTTTGAGGAAGTTCGCAAAACACCTGAATGGAGAGCCGAAAGCCGTATCAGATTATCGCTTGTAATAACTCTCACCCTGTAATTTCTGCCTATTTCATAAGCAAGGCGCTCTATGTAGGCATCCGCAGTCTCCCCGTCCTTAGTGAATGCCACGTGGATATTGTGAAATTCTTCCCTTGAGCCGGGATTTCCCGGAGTACGGAAACCATCGAACACCAATGCAAGCTCCGCTTTTGTATAGCCGCAGTAGTTTGAGAGTATATCTTTAAGTCTGCTTCTGGCCAAATCCAGATTTTCCCCTGCAAGCTCCTTCAGCTCATCCCATGCGAAAATCAGGTTATAGCCGTCAACGATTATGTAGTTTTTCTTTTCTATCGCCGGTTTTACCGTGGCGGGAGCTTCGTTTCTTATGGGGCTTTTATATTGCGGCCGTCTTATAGGGCCGAATTCCCGCTCCATTATTTCTTCAAGCTCTCTGTCGTCAATGCTCATCTGCCGCCGTGCTCTGAGCTTCTGAGGCTCCTGCTCTGCCTTTTCCGCAAGGCAGCTGTCAAGGTGCATATAATCTTTCACCTGGTCCCATTTTACGTTAAATCCGGCACCATGGGCACAGAAAACGGAATCCGGCGTATTTTCAAGGTCGCTTTCCGGGTCGTAGCCTATCTGTTTTACGACCTCGTCCTGCTTCTTGCAGGGGAAATATCCTCCCGGCTGTAAAGACAGTCTGCCTCTGCCGTGGCTGTATGCCAAAAGCTCTTCGGAATAGCCGTTCATGGCTGAAACCGGGGCAAGGCCTGTAATCTCCATCATTTCTCCCCGCTCCTCAGGAGAAGAAAATTCTCCGTTCATGGTGCGGATGTCACTGATTGCTCTGCCTATCTGTTCAGGAGGCAGTTGGAGAGAGAATTTATAATAAGGCTCCAGCAAAATCATTTTTGCCCCCATCATGCCCTGCCGTATGGCTCTGTAAACCGCCTGTCTGAAATCTCCGCCCTCGGTGTGCTTTAAATGTGCTCTGCCGGAGGCAATGGTGATTTTCATGTCGGTTATAGGAGAACCTGTCAGGGTTCCCAGATGATGCTTTTCGGCTATATTGGTCATTATAAGCCTTTGCCAGTTTCTATCAAGCACATCTTCTGAACAAATTGAAGAAATTTGAATTCCACTGCCTCTGGGGAGAGGTTCAAGGATAAGATGCACTTCCGCATAGTGGCGCAGCGGCTCAAAATGGCCTATGCCCTCAGCCTTTTCTCCGATAGTCTCCCGATACATTATGTGGCCGGAATCAAGGCTTATATCCAGATCAAAGCGGCTTTTCACAAGGCTTATGAAAATTTCCGTCTGAACCTTGCCCATAAGCTCAACAGAGATTTTCTTAGTTTTTTCGTTCCAGACTATATTTAGCTCCGGGTCTTCCTCCTGCAAAAGCCGGAGTTTGGGAATAACCACAGCAGGGTCAACGCCCTGAGGTAATGTAATTCTGTAACTGAGTACGCTTTTGCTCAGCGGCTCTGCCGTGTCAGTTTCCGCACCTATTCCCTGACCCGGATAAGTTTCCGTAAGACCGGTAACTGCACAGACCTGCCCTGAAAAGACTTCATCGGCCTGAGTGAATTTTTCTCCCGAATAAAGCCTTATCTGGTTTATCTTTTCCTCTTTTGTCTCGCCCTTTGAGTTTTTATATTTAAGAAGGGTTCTGGGCTTTAAGGAACCGCCGGTTATTTTCATGTAACTCAGCCGCTCGCCCTTAAAATCTCTGCCTATTTTATAAACCTTAGCGCCGAATTCTTTTCCCTTGGCTTTGGAAACTGCGTATTTATCAACAGCCTCCAAAAGTTCGGAAACACCGTCCATTTTAAGTCCTGAGCCGAAAAAGCAGGGAAAAAGCTTTCTTTCGGATATGAGCTCAGATATATCATCAGCACTCAGCTTTCCGTTTTCCAGATACTTTTCCATAGCCCACTCGGTATGAAGTGCCGCCTGCTCCTGAAAATCAACTGAATTTTCGTCCATTATGAGACAGCAGTCGCTGAGCTTATTTTGAAGCTCTGCTATAATTTTTTCCCCGTCAGTGTCCGGCAGGTCCATTTTTGAAACAAATATAAACACCGGCAGTTCATATCTCCGCAGAAGCCTCCATAGAGTTTCGGTGTGAGCCTGAACGCCGTCAGTTCCGCTTATAACAAGCACCGCACAGTCTAAAATCTGCAAACTTCTCTCCGTCTCCGCAGAAAAATCCGCATGTCCCGGCGTATCAAGAAGCGTAACATTGCTGTTAGGAAGCTCAAAGACAGCCTGCTTTGAAAAAATGGTAATTCCCCTTGAGCGCTCCAGCTCATGGTTATCCAGAAAGCTGTCTCTGTGGTCAACTCTGCCCGGATTTTTGATTTTTCCGGTAAGGTACAGCATGGCTTCGGAAAGCGTGGTCTTTCCTGCATCAACATGAGCAAGAAGCCCTATGCTCAGTGCCTTTTTTCTTGTATTATCCATTAAAAGGAGTCCCCTCCTGTAATAAACTTTTTCTATTCAGTATAACACATCTAACCTCAAAAAGTCGATAATAATGTTTTTTAATTCCATTTCTGTATTGTTTAGTAAGTTTATATAACTTTTAAGATGTTGAAAAAATCCTCCTGCATGACTCAACCATGCAGGAGGATAATTTTTTAAATCTGCCAGCCCTCGGTTTTCCGCCTGATTTCGATAAAACGCCGGTATATGCCGTCTCGGGCTATAAGCTCGGCGTGGGTTCCCCGCTCAGCGATTCTGCCGTTTTCAACCACCAGTATCTGGTCTGCATTTTCAATGGTAGCCAGTCTGTGGGCAATGGTAATAAGGGTCTTGCCCTTTGTAAGCTCCGAAATTGCAGCTTGAATAAGATGCTCATTTTCCGGGTCTACGCTTGCAGTGGCCTCATCCAGAATGACAATGGGCGCATTTTTAAGCAATGCTCTTGCAATAGAAATGCGCTGCTTTTCGCCCCCTGACAAGGTGCCGCCCCCTTCACCGATTACGGTGTCGTAGCCCTCAGGCAGAGACATAATGAAGTCGTGGCACCGTGCTTTTTTCGCCGCCTCTATCATTTCTTCCTCAGTGGCATCGGCTTTTCCGAAGCATATGTTATTGCGTATAGTGTCATGGAACAGGTAAACATTCTGAAATACCATGGAGATGTTTGAAAGCAGGCTGTTGCAGCTGAGTTTTCTTATATCCGTGCCGCCTATGCTTATCTGTCCCCTGTCCACATCGTAAAATCTGGCAAGCAGTCTGCAAATAGTGGTTTTTCCACCGCCGGAGGGGCCGACAATGGCGGTGGTGCTGCCCTCCGGTATATTAAAGCTTACATCATGGAGTACCTGACGTGTTTCGTAGCCGAAGTCAACATTTTTAAATTCAACATCGTAGTGCTGAAGCTTTATGTCTTTTCCGTCCTCGTCAATAAACTCCGCCTTTTCGATTTCATCCAGCTTATCCATAGCCGCCTTTATAAGCTGCATTGTGTGGGCACCGTTCTGCACCAGTTCCTGCTGAGAGTACATAACAAAGGAGAAAATAGCCATCATCAGGAAAATATGCAGGGGCATACTTCCATTGATTGCAAGAATCGATGAAACCAGCAGAACCCCCACAGAGCCCAGTTTACAGGCAATAAGATGCGCCGCATTTACCCAGATATAGTCTTTTTCAATTTTGAGATTTATATCTTTGTGCTCTTTGAAAGCATTGCCGACGTTTTTCGCTGCAGCTCCCTCACGTCCGTAGGACTTGGCAACCGAAACTCCCCGGACAAATTCCAGCACAGCGGAAATCATTTTGTCATTTGCTTTCTGGTGTGGTACTGCATTTTTTTCGCTGTTACGGCTGAGTATGGTGAGAAAAATTGTGGAGAGTATCAGTCCTGCCAAAGCCGCCAGCGCCGCCTGCCAGCAGAAAAACAGCATACAGAGGATCATGGCACCCATATGGATATATGCACCCACAATGGTGTTTGTCATGTTCATTGCGTACATTTCAAAAACAGAAAGGTCGGTTGTAACAGCGCCGGTAAGGTCACCGGTGTTGTTTCGGTCGAAAAAGCCAAGGCTTACCCATTTTAAAATATCACCTATCTTAACCCGCTCCTCTGCGGTTTTTTCATAGGCAATGCTCTCCTGAAATATCGACCGCAGATAGGAAAATAAAAATCTTCCGCCAATGGCAGCGACCATGAAAAGCAGCGCCCAGAGTGCGTGTATGGGTTTTAACACAAATTCTCCCCTGCTGTCTTTTATCATCAGGTCAAGAAATACCGCTGCGCCCATAATAGGCATTGCTATAAAAATGCTGTTCAGAAATGACCAGAGAAAGCCCCAGTACATTCTCTTTTTATATTCTCCGGTCCAGTTTATAATTCTTCCCGCTGTTTTAAACATCTGCTCTCTGCTCCTTTCCCTGAGTGCCTGCCTGCCATGCTCTGGCGCCTATATGGGCATTCCACATATTTTTATAAATGGGGCTGCGTTCAAGAAGCTCGCTGTGACCGCCCTCTGCAACGATTTCACCCTTTTCAAGAACCACTATTTTATCTGCATTCTGTATGGTGGAGAGACGGTGTGCAATAACAAGCAGAGTTTTTCCCGCCGTAAGTTCTGTAATGGATTTTTGAAGCTGAGCTTCATTTTCCGGGTCTGTAAAGGCGGTAGCCTCATCCAGAACAACTATGGGAGCATTCTTTAAGATTGCTCTTGCAATGGCAATTCTCTGCCGCTCACCGCCGGAGAGCTTTCCGCCCGCCTCTCCTGCGGGAGTCTCCCAGCCCTGAGGTAGCCGTGAAATAAATTCCTCGCACTGAGCTGCTTTTGCAGCCTCCATTACCTCTTCATCTGTTGCATCGGGTTTGCCGATACGGATATTTTCAAAAAGGGAGCAGTTAAAAAGGAAATTGTCCTGCGCTACATAGCTTATCTGCTGAGAAAGCTGTTTTAAGGGTATGTTCCGTATATCAGCACCGCCTACGGTGATTGTGCCCTCATTCACATCCCAGAATCTGGCGATAAGCTTTGCAACGGTACTCTTTCCGCCGCCGGAGGGGCCTACAAGGGCGGTAAATTTCTTCTGGGGCAGGGTCAGGTTAATTCCGTGAAGCACCTTTTCCCCGTCCTCGGTATAGGCAAAGTGAACATTTTTAAGCTGCACTTCGCTGCCCTTGATTTCAGCCTCCTTCTCTGCCTGTGGAAGTTCAGGCAGACTTAAAACTGTCTCCACATCCCGCACCGCATATTGAACCTGCTTAAACTGATTTACAGCCGTTGTAAACCAGCTTACAGGCGCCACAATGCTCAGGGACAAAATCACCGCCAGAGTAAGTTCAGCGGGAGTAAAGCCGCCTGACACATAGAGAAGCACACCTGCCGGCAGTACGCCAAGCAGAGTAGAGGGCAGAATGGCTCCGCCCAGATTCATAAGACCCCATGTGGATTTATACCAGTCCAGAGTGTAGTTTTTAAAATCTTCAACTGCGCTGCTGTACTTTTTATATGAGCTTGAGGACTGGTTAAAGGCTTTAATTACCTCAATGCCCTCTGTGTACTCAACCATGACTGAGTTTACATAGTTCGACGATTTCATGTAATTTTCGTACTGGCTGTTGAAGTTTTTCATCATCATCGCATACACCGCAGCACCCACCGGAACGCAAATCATAGCCGCCAGCGCAATTTTCCAGTTGATGCTGAAAAGATAGGCGATAACGAAAACCGGCAGCACCAGATTTGAAATTCCCTCCGGAATCATATGTGCAAGAGGCAGCTCCATTGATTCAACTCTGTCCACAATGGTACTTTTCCACTCGCCTGCGGTTTTCCCCATAACAGTTCCCAGAGGCATACGTACCAGCTTTTCCGTCAGCAGGTTTCGTATATGCTCCAGAATGTTGTATGCCGCCATATGGGAGGAATAGGTGGCAAAGCTGAACAGAATTCTCTGTGCTGTATATCCCGCCGCACACACTCCCACCCAGGGCATAACCGTCTGCATTGAAGCCTGAGACTCAAAAAACAGATTTATGATTTTATATACTGCGATATAGGGAAGCACTCCGCAGCCTACGCTGAGTATGGCAAGAATAACCGCCAGTGCAAGCTTTCCCTTACATTCCGCAGCATAGGAAAAGACAGCCCCGAAGGTACCTCTTTTTTTCTTCATTCTATCACTCCTAAAAAAAGAACTTGCAGAAGCTTTTCTGCAAGTTCTATCATAGCGCATTTATTCTTTTTTTCTAATCTATATGGTCTGCCATGCTCCAATCAGTCAGCAGGTTTTCTGTACTGGGTAGGAGTCACGCCTTTGCAGGCACGGAATACGCCGGAAAACTTTCCCGGATTTTCATATCCGACTGCGGCGGCAATTTCTATTATAGGAAGCTTAGTAGTTCTGATCATTTCAGCCGCTGCGTTCATCCTGTAATTTTTCATGTATTCTGCCATGGTACAGCCATAAATTCCCTTAAAGCAGCGCTTCATTCCGGTTATGGGGAAAGCAAAGCTTTTGGATAATTCCTCCTGAGTATACCATTTGGTCAGGTCGGAAACCTGAAGCTCAACCATGCTTTTAATTTTGTCAACCTGAGTTTTATAAAAGTATGGCCGCTCCTCTCCGCCCGCCGGTACATCAAGATTCTGCAAAAACATCAGAAGCTCCATAATTTTAATTTTGCAGTATGGCTTTCTCACATGTTCGGGTAAATCGTAAAGCTCGGAGAATATACGGTCAATCTGCTGTCCGGAACGCATGATAAAGCAGCTGTTTTTAAGGCAGAGCTTCTGTGCAAGCTGTTTCAGGTCAACGGAAAAATCATCCATCATATGAAGCACACCGTTATCGGTGTAATTAAGGTCAACGTAAATTCCCAGTCCGTGATAGTGGTTGAGTGGGAAGAAAAAATCCTTTGCATGGGCTTGTCTGCAGTCAACCTGTATATCTCCCGAGGAAACATAGACATAGCGGCCCGGACTCCGTTCCCACTCTATCCGTCCCTCTCTGCAATGGTCAATGCAGAAAAGGTCAGTTTTGGGCTGAAAGCCTGAGTGGCAGCAGCTCATATGATAATCATTATAGGCAATATAGCAGCCGGGAAACAGGGTGTACATGGTCATGAGACCTTCCCCGCTCTCCTCCTTCATCTGAAACACGGAGCAGTTTTCATCCGTGCAGATAAGCTGAATGTTATCCCCTAAATTTCCGGCTTCTATTTCCATTTTTCCTCCTCAGGCAAAAAGTGCCTCGTCGTATTCTGTCAGACAGCCCCTGTCCAGACTGATAATCGTGTCGCAGCAGCACCCTATCAGCTCTGCATCATGGGTCACAACAAGAACAGTCTTTCCCATTGCTTTAAGCTCCCTGATACGCTCTGCAACCTGCTGCATATGTTTTAAGTCAAGCCCGCTTGTAGGCTCATCCAGTATTAAAATTTCCCTCTCGGATGCCAGCGCAGAGGCTATGGCTACACGCTGCTTCTGTCCGCCCGAAAGAGACATGGGGTGAGCATCGGCATACATCTCCAGATCCATGGCTTTCAGTATTTCCATTGCCTTTTCCATGTCCTCATTTTTCATGGAAAGCAGAACTTCATCCAGTACGCTTTCTGTAAACAACTGATGATTTACATCCTGCATCACAGGAAAACAGAGGCTCATCCGCTTTTTCCGGCTGTATGTTCTGCCTTTAAAGGTGAGAACGCTTTTATCATGCTTATTAAGTCCGCAAAGGCAGGATACAAGCGTACTTTTTCCCGCTCCGTTATGGCCTGCAATGGCAGTTACCTGTCCCGCCGGGATTTGAAGTCTGGGAATATTAAGGGCATTTCTGCCGTTTTTATATGAATAATCAAGCTTATCAACAGTGAGAAATTCCCCGGAAGTTTTCTGCTTTTCAAAGTGAGGGCAGCAGTTTCCGGCGCTGCGCAGACCTCTTTCCTTAAAGAAGCTTTCATCCATGCCGAAAAATTCTTTGCCGGTATATTCTTCTGCAATACGTCCCTTTTTAAGATAGATAACTCTGTCTGCAATATCACGCAAAAACCACAGTCTGTGCTCTGCAATGACAATGGTTTTCCCCTGTGACTTCCAGTAGCTCATCACATCTTTAAGCATGTGTATACAGGGAATATCAAGGTTTGAGGTAGGTTCATCCATTACAACGCATTGCGGCGACAGCATACTTATTCCGCCGCAGGCTATCTTCTGCTTTTCTCCGCCTGAGAGGTCAAAGATACTGCGGCCTAAAAGATGCTCCATGCGGAGCTTTTCAGCGGCGGTTTTCATCCGCTCTCTTATAGTCTCCTCCGGCATACCCATATTTTCGCAGGCAAATGCCAGCTCACTTGTAGTGTCCACATTGAAAAACTGACTTTTGGGATTTTGAAACACCGATCCCACAGTTTCCGCCATATCGTACAGCGGAGTTTCAGCGGGGTTCATGCCCCCTACTGACACTGTGCCTTTCAGCTCACCTTTATAATATTGGGGAATAAGGCCGTTAATAAGGCGGGTTATGGTTGTTTTCCCGCAGCCGCTTTCGCCGCAGAGAAGCACCGTTTCCCCTTTTTCAATATGGAGGTTAATATTTAAAAGAGCGTTTTCCGCTCCTCCGTATGTAAATGATACATCCTTAAAGCTAATCATTCCCTTACCTCCCCATAAGCCCGCATATAAACGCAGCCCATGCCCCGATGCACACTGCAAATGCAATACCGTCTACCCATGTAAAACCGATATGGCATATATTGGTGCGCTTTCTCGGGCTGCCGAGACCTCTTGTAATGGCTGCCGCCGACAGCTCATCACTTATATTCATGCAGGAAATCATAAGCGGCATCATCCGGTATTCCAGCATTTTAAGGGGTTTTCCGCCGCCCAGCCTTACACCGCGGACGCTCATTGCCTGATTTATAGCGCCGTGTTCTTCACCGATAGTGGGGAAAAAGCGAAAGGTAACGGCAAGAGGGATAGTTACAGCCTGAGGAATGTGCATTCTCTCCATGGCAGCCATAAATGCGCTGACTGTGGTAGTTTTCATCATGTAGTCTGCCATGATAAAGCCCGGCACAAAGCGGGTAACAACCATACATACTGCCACAAGGATGAAATTCAGAACACCGTAGGTATAGTGTAAAAGGTAACTTTCACCCAAAACTGCAATTATATATGCTCCTCCGTAGAGAAAAGCCGTTTTCCACTGTTTTTCAAGCAGAAACAGCAGAAACGGAATGGCTGAAAGAAAGTATTTAGTCCGGCCGTATACGCCCAGATTGCTGCCGCCGATAACCACCGTTGCAATGGTCAAAACCATAAGCAGCTTTGTTCTGGGGTCAAGCAGAGAGTGTATCTCTGATTTCTTTTCCAGCATCAGACAATGCCCGCCCGCTCAAAATGCTTTTTGAGCATGGTCTTTCCAAGCACAGCACCCAAAAAGCCGAACACTACCGTTGCAATACCCAGAGGAGCCAAACTCCAGTCAGGTATAAGCTTCATAAGTGCGTCTGCATATTCCTGTCCGTAGCCGCCGGTAATAAGCTGCTCACGGTACTGGGCGCGTGTGAAAATAATAGGCAGATAGTTGCCGATAACCCAGACGAAGAAAACCCCGCAGGCAAGCTCAGATTTTCTGCTGCTGCGATAATTGCCGGACTTCATAATAAGGTCTGCAAGAAGTCCGCACGCAGGGCCTAAAAGGAAAGCCCAGATACCGTGGCCCATCATGCCGTTAATAATGCCGATAAGCAGTCCCATAATGGTAGTCATGCCGAATTTCTGTGCCTTGGTGGCAAACAGCATAAAAGGTATGCCGCCTATAAAGGGCACAAGCACGGAAAGCAGGGGTATAAATATGGGGATAAAGCCCAGCATTGCAACTGCAAAGCATACCACAAAAAGGATTGCAGTAAAAACGCCGATAGTTATAAAGTCTTTTGCCTGTAATTTCTGATTCATCGGAAAGCCTCCTGTATTTATCTTTTTCAGTAGTTAGTTTTGGCTAACTACATTCCAAAAAAATTGCCTGCTTTCGCAAGCGTGTAATCATTATAGTATCGGCACAGGGCTTGTTCTGCTCCATTCGGCTATAACTAATCCATTTAGACAGGCGGTTTCCGGGTGAAGTTAAATCAGTTTAACTAAGATTACCATAAAACTCCTGAAAAGTCGATAAAAATATTTTTTACGTTAATTATTTTGTGCCCTGCTGCCCGTTTTTTAATTTCATCCGCCTGCATTTTTGCCGCCGTTAATATCAATAAGTAAAAATGTCAACATATTTTTTATCCGAACTGTAATTTTTATGCAAAAATTTCTTTAGAACTTTGCAACTTTAACTACCACTTTTGTAAAAAGTATGTTATAATTACTTGTCTAAATCTTACATTATAAATAGAACAAAAAAACTTTAATATACAAAGGGGACGAACTAAGCATGAAGAAAATTCTTGTTCTTGAGGACGAGACTAATATACGCTCCTTCGTTGTCATTAACCTTCGCCGCAGCGGCTATGAACCCATAGAGGCTGAAACGGGAGAAATAGCCCTTGAAAAGCTCAAGGCTAACCCCGATATTTGTCTGGCTCTTCTGGATGTTATGCTGCCCGGTATTGACGGAATAGAGGTTTGCAGAAGGATAAGAGCTTCCGGCTCCAAAATGGGTATTATTATGCTCACAGCCAAAACTCAGGAAATAGATAAAGTTACCGGCCTTATGACCGGCGCTGACGACTATGTTACAAAGCCTTTCTCTCCCGCCGAACTTCTGGCAAGAGTTGACGCCCTTGTAAGACGTATGGGCGCTGACGATGAGGATAAGGAGAGCACCGAGATTAAGAGCGGTCCTTTTGTTCTCAATACCAGAAACCGCACTCTCGAAAAGGACGGACAGAGACTGAAGCTTACCCAGATTGAGTATCTGCTCATAAAGCTGTTTATGGAAAATCCCGCAAAGGCCATGTCCAGAGAGGACATCCTCACCGCCGTATGGGGTGACGATTTTACAGGCGAGCTTAAAACCGTAGACGTTAATATAAGACGCCTGAGAATTAAAATCGAGGACGATCCCACAGAACCGGAATTTCTCACTACCGTCTGGGGCTACGGCTACAAGTGGGGTTATTAAGCTTAAAAATAGATACTGTTCAGGAAGTTAGTTAAATGTTTAAAAACTTAAAGATTCAGCTCATGGTCTCCGGCATTATTGCGCTCTCCCTGCTGCTTTTAGCCGTCTGGGCCGTAACCCGTGGAATATATGCCCTTGCCATTGTGATAATGGTGGTCATATGTATCTACATCATTCTTTTAAATCTCTGGTTCTGGCACTTTGTCTCAGACCCTATTGATGAGATAACGGATTTTGCACGGCACATTGCCTCCGGCAGCTACGGCGGAAAGCTCATCAATACAAACGACAATGAAATCGGCAGACTTACGGAAGAAATAAACAATATGTCGGAAAAGATTGCCATCGCGGAAAAATCCCGCACCGACTTTATATCTCAGGTCTCCCATGAGCTTCGCACTCCCCTCACAGCCATTACCGGCTGGGCGGAAACTATTGCCTTTGATCCCGCTTTGGAGGGTGATTCACTCAGAGGCATACACATAATTTCAAAAGAAGCAGAACGGCTTACCGGCATGGTAAAAGAACTGCTGGAATTTACAAGAATTCAGGACGGCCGCTTCAATCTCCGTCTGGAGCTTATCGATATTGCAGCGGAGCTTGAGGATGCACTTTTCACCTATGGTGAGCTTATGAAGCAGGCAGGTATGGAAATTAACTATACCGAGCCTCAGTCTGAAATTTCTCTTATCCCCGGTGATCCGGAAAGACTGAAACAGGTATTTTTGAACCTTCTGGACAATGCCGTAAAGCACGGCGGCGAGGGAAAGGAAATCGACGTTTCGGTTAAGGCAGAGCCTGACGGAGTACATGTCTCCGTCCGCGACTATGGTCACGGAATACCTGAGGCTGAGCTTCCCCATGTTAAAGAAAAATTTTATAAGGGCAGCTCTAAAAACCGCGGTACAGGTATCGGTCTTGCAGTATGTGACGAGATAGTAACCCGCCATAACGGTAAATTCATTATTGAAAACGCAGAGGGCGGAGGATGCCGTGTAACAGTGGTGCTCCCCTATACCTCAAATTGATACACTTACTCAGGAGAAAATTATGGCAAATAAATCAAATTGTTCTTTCCGCACTTCCATCGGCGGTCAGGCGCTTATTGAGGGTATCCTTATGCGCGGTCCGAGGAAGCAGGCAATAGTATGCCGCACTAAAGACGGCCTTGTGGAAAAGGTGGAGGATATAACACCTCTTAAAGAAAAGTATCCCATACTGGGCTGGCCCCTTATAAGAGGCAGCGCCGTTTTCCTTTCATCCATGGTAAACGGTATGAAAGCTCTCACCTACTCAGCCGAGCTTCAGCCCGAAGAAGAACAGGAAGAGCCGGATAAGCTGGATAAATGGATTCAGAATCATTTCCCCGAGGAAAAGGCACAGAAGCTTATGATAGGCTCTGCCGTTGTACTCGGTATTCTGCTTTCCATGTTCCTGTTCATTTTCCTGCCCGCCTTTGTGGTAGGTCTTATAAAGCCCCTTACTTCAAGCTATCTGCTCCGTAACCTTTCCGAGGGTGTTATGAGAGTTATCATTCTGCTGTGCTACATGTGGTTCTGCACCAGAGTTCCCGATGTGAAGCGTCTGTTCTCTTACCACGGTGCCGAGCACAAAACAATATTCTGTTACGAGCACGGCAAGGAGCTTACCGTTGCAAACGTAAGACCCGAGGGCCGTTTTCATCCCCGCTGCGGTACAAGCTTTCTGCTGGTAGTTGTGCTGGTAAGCGTTCTTGTAAACGCTTTTGTCCATGTAGATAATACTTTTCTTCGTATGCTCTGCCACCTGGCTCTTCTGCCTGTTGTTGTGGGCATCAGCTACGAAATCAACCGCTGGTGCGGTATGCACGATAACTTCTTATCTAAGTTTCTCTCTGCTCCCGGCAAATGGCTCCAGCACCTTACCACTTCCGAGCCTGACGACGGCATGATGGAATGTGCTATCAGAGCCATGGAGCTTGTAATTCCCGAAGAAAAAGGCAGCGACCGCTGGGGTGCCTGATAAAAAGCCCCGCGGGGCAGAATGGAGAATAAGACTTGAAAACATATAACGACATTTATCTGGAAGCCCGCAATGTACTGCGCAGCTGCGGCGTCGAGGGCTATAATCTTGAGGCAAAGCTGCTGGTTGCCCGCTCTGCCGGAAAAACTATGAATGAGCTTTTGAGAGATATGAACCTGTACACCACTCCCGCAGTTGAGGAAAAGGTAGTGGAATACACCGGCAGAAGACTCAGAGGCGAACCTGTCGCCTACATTACAGGCTCTTGGGAGTTTTACGGCCTGCCTATGATAGTAACTCCCGATGTACTTATCCCCCGCATGGACACCGAGCTTCTTGTTGACACTGCAAAGGAGCTTTTAATCGGCCACAAAATGGACGCCAGAATTCTGGATCTGTGCTGCGGCAGTGGCTGCATCACCTGCGCCGTAGGACATGAGCTTCCCGCAACCAAGCTTGTTGCTGTGGATATAAGCCCCAGTGCTCTGGAGGTATGCCGCAAAAACGTCAATTTAAACAGACTCAACACCAGAGTTATCTGTATGCAGGCAGACGCTCTTTCCTCCCCTCCTCTGGGAACCGGTCTTTTCGACATGGTAATTTCAAATCCTCCCTACATAAAGAGCAGCGAAATTAACACTCTCGACAGCTCTGTTAAGGATTTTGAGCCTATCTGGGCTTTGGACGGCGGAGATGACGGACTGCGCTTCTACAAGGCTATAATCAAATACTGGAAATCCATTATCCGTCCCGGCGGTTTCCTGCTCTTTGAAGTAGGTGAAGGACAGGCCGAGGACGTTATGGAAATGCTTCTCGCTGCCGGTTTCAGCTCCGCTGATACCAGAAAAGACACAGGCGACGTTGACCGCGTTGTAATTGGCAGAAAGTGAAATCTTATTATATAAGGAGAAAACAAAATGGCTGAAAAGAAGAAAACCGCCAAGGCAGCCCCTGCGCCTGCCGAAAGCGACAAGAAAAAAGCCCTTGAAACTGCGATAGCAAAAATAGAAAAAGATTACGGCAAAGGAACAATAATGCGTCTGGGTGACGATATTCCCGTAAACGTTGAGGCTCTTTCCACCGGCTCTCTGTCTTTGGATCTGGCCCTTGGCATAGGCGGTGTACCCAGAGGAAGAATTGTTGAGATTTACGGTCCTGAGGCATCAGGTAAAACCACCCTTGCCCTTCACGTTGTTGCCTCCGCCCAGAAGTGCGGCGGTGACGCAGCTTACATAGACGTTGAGCACGCCCTTGAGCCTGCATATGCAAGAGCTCTGGGTGTTGATATAGACAGCCTTCTTATTTCCCAGCCCGATACCGGTGAGCAGGCTCTTGATATTGCCGAATCTCTGGTTCGTTCCGGAGCTATTGATGTTCTGGTTGTGGACTCCGTTGCAGCTCTTATCCCCAGAGTTGAGCTTGAAGGCGAAGTGGGTGACACCGTGGTCGGTGCTCTGGCAAGACTTATGTCTCAGGCCATGCGCCGTCTGGCAGGTGCAATCTCCAAGAATAACTGCACCGTTATCTTCATAAACCAGCTCCGTCAGAAGATCGGCGTTATGTACGGTAACCCCGAAACCACTCCCGGCGGTCTTGCACTTAAATACTACTCCTCCGTCAGAATAGACGTAAGACGTATTGAGACTCTTAAAAACGGATCTGAGATGATCGGCAACCGCACCAGAGCAAAAGTTGTTAAAAACAAGGTTGCTCCTCCCTTCCGTGAGGCAGAATTTGATATTATTTACGGCGAAGGCATTTCCCGCGTTGGAGAAATTATTGACCTTGGCGTAAAGCTTGATATAATAGATAAGGCAGGCGCATGGTACACTATCAGAGACCAGCACATTCAGGGCAAGGACGGCGTTAAGGATTACCTTAATGCAAACCCCGAGGTTGCAGAAGAAGTGGAGAAAGAAATCAAGGATAACTTCTTCAAGCTCATGAGCCCCCAGTCCAAGAAAGCCGCTCAGATTTCCGGCCGTGCCGTTGATGTAAGCGCCGCAGACTTTGACGGAGACTGATAATGCTTGTAAGCGCCCTTAAACAAAGCTCCCCGGGCAGATTTAAAATAATTCTTGAGGACGGGGAGGAAATACGCTCCACCCTCAGCGCTATAACAGACTGCCGGCTTTACGCCGGAAAAGATTTGGACGCCGAGGCTCTCGAGGAAGTGCGCCGCTGCTCCATGCAGGCTTTAAGCCGTGAGCAGGCGCTGCAAATGGTATCCCGGAGACAGATGTCCTGCAAGGAAATGCACGACAAGCTTATAATGAAGGGTGCCGACGAGGAAACCGCCCAATACTGCACCCATTGGCTTAAGGAGCGGGGCTTTCTTAATGACGAAAGCTACTCAAAAGCCATAGTGCGCCACTATGCCGCAAAAGGCTACGGCAGAGCCCGCATTAAAGGCGAGCTTATAAAAAGAGGCATAGGAAGGGAGCTGCTTGAAACAGCTCTTGAAGAAATGCCTCAGCAGGATGAAAAAATAATAAAATACATTTCATCCCGGCTCAAAAACCGCAATGACCGGGATGAAATCAGAAAACTCAGCGCCGCTTTATACCGCCGTGGCTATTCTTTTGATGAGATAAACAGGGCGTTTGAAAGTCTGGACGCGGAAATTGAGGAATACTGATGGAAAAACGCTTTGCACTAATTTCACTTGGCTGTCCCAAAAATCTGGTGAACAGCGAGCAGATGCTTTATCTGCTGGATGAGGCAGGTTACGCACTCTGCCCCGAACCCGAAGGCGCTGACTTTGCAATAGTCAACACCTGCGGTTTTATCGACTCTGCAAAATCAGAGGCTATCGACAACATTCTGCAGCTGGCTGAGCTTAAAGCTCAGGGTAAGCTTGGCGGCATTATTGTCACCGGCTGTCTCTCAGAGAGATACAAAGACTCTATTATGGATGAAATTCCCGAAATAGATGCCGTTCTCGGTGTTGGCAGCTACGGCGATATTGTAGAGGCCGCAGAAGCCGTCTGCAACAAGAAAACTCTCAGCCATTTTGCAAAAGACAGCAAGGCTGTGGATGAAATCCCCAGAATTGTCTCCACCGGCCCCAGCTGGGCATACCTGCGCATAGCAGAGGGCTGTAATAACTTCTGCTCCTTCTGTGCAATTCCCTACATTCGCGGGCGCTACCGTTCAAGAAGTATGGAAAATGTTCTGGAAGAGGCAAAGGATCTTGCAGCTCACGGCATTAAAGAGATAATCGTCATTGCTCAGGATATTACCCTTTACGGTACCGACCTTTACGGAAAGCACTGTCTTGCAGAGCTTTGCCATAAGATTTCCGAAATCCCCGGTGTTGAGTGGATAAGACTTCATTACCTCTATCCCGACCAGTTCGACGATGAGCTTATTGATGAAATCGCAAACAATGATAAGATAGTTAAATATCTGGATATTCCTATTCAGCATATAAACAACAGAATACTGAAAACCATGAACCGCCGCGGCGACGGAGATGAAATCCGCGCACTTTTAAAGACTCTCCGCCAGCGCATCCCCGGTGTTGTAATCCGTACAAGTCTTATTGCCGGACTTCCCGGCGAGGGCGAGGCTGAATTCGAGGAGCTGTGTGAGTTCCTCCGAGAGGCCAGAATTGAACGCGCCGGAGTATTCCCCTTCTCTCCCGAGGAAGGCACTCCCGCTGCCAAAATGGAGCATGTTGATTACGAAGAAGCACAGCGCAGAGCAAATCTTATAATGGAGCTTCAGGCACCTATTATGGATGATTTCTGCAACAGTTTCCTCGGCAAAACAATCAGAGTGCTCTGCGAATATTTCGATGAAGAGAGCAGCATGTTCGTCGGCAGAAGCTACGCCGACTCCCCTGATATTGACGGTCAGGTTTATTTCAGAGGCGGCTGCCACGAGGGCGATATGGTAGATGTAAAGATTACAGACACCGAGGACGGAATATTATACGGCGAGGAGATATAAAATGAAAACTACTGCCAGTAAAATAACCATTTTAAGAATTGCACTTATTCCGGTATTTCTTCTGCTTGCATATAACGGCTATCAGTACTGGGCATTTGCGGTTTTCGTAATCGCCTCCCTCTCCGATACTCTGGACGGCTATATCGCAAGACACTACAATCAGGTCACTAACTTCGGCAAGTTCATGGACCCTCTGGCAGATAAAATGCTGGTTCTGTCCGCAATGTGCTTCATGGTTGAAAAGGGTCAGATGCCCGGATGGTGTGTTGCAATCGTTCTTTTCAGAGAGTTTGCCGTTTCCGGTCTGCGCCTTATCGCTGTTGAACAGAACCGTGTTATTGCCGCCGCATGGTCCGGCAAAATAAAGACCACCGTCACCATGATAGGTCTCTGCGCCATGCTTATTTTCCCCGATGTATCAGCACTTAATATCACCTGCATTATTTTAATTGTCGTCACCACCCTGTATTCAGGAATAGAATATTTCTACAAGAACAGGGACGTTCTGAAAGACGCTTGACGGCAGAAGGAGAAAAATATGATACTGTACAACTCTGCTACAAGAAAACGGGAGGAATTCGTTCCCAATCACCCCGACATTGTCAAAATGTATACCTGCGGTCCTACCGTTTACCACTTCGCACATATAGGAAACCTCCGTTCCTACATCATGGAGGATATTCTGGAAAAGCACCTTCGCTACTTAGGCTATAATGTAAAGCGCGTAATGAACATCACTGATGTCGGCCACCTTACCTCTGACGCTGACGAGGGTGAGGACAAGATGCTCAAGGGTGCAAAGCGCGAGCACAAGACCGTTATGGAAATAGCTCAGTTCTACACCGACGCTTTCTTTGCCGACTGCGCAAAGCTCAACGTCAAGACCCCCGATGTTGTAGAGCCTGCCACCCACTGCATTGATGAATACATCAAAATAATCACCAAGCTCATGGATACCGGCTATGCCTATTTTGCAGGCGGCAACGTGTATTTTGATACCTCCAAGCTTGAAAAATACTATGTTTTCAATGACTTCAACGCTGACGATCTGGATGTAGGTGTCCGTGAAGGCGTTGAGGAGGACCCCAACAAGCGCTCCAAGAACGACTTCGTTCTCTGGTTCACTAAGTCCAAGTTTGAAGATCAGGCCCTGAAATGGGATTCTCCCTGGGGCGTCGGCTATCCGGGCTGGCACATTGAGTGCTCCGGTATATCCATGAAGCATCTGGGCGAGGATCTGGATATTCACTGCGGCGGTATTGATAACGCCTTCCCCCACCACACCAACGAAATTGCCCAGTCCGAGGCATATCTGGGACACAAATGGTGCAACTACTGGATGCATGTTCTCCACCTGAACACCTCCAGCGGTAAGATGTCCAAATCCAGCGGAGAGTTTCTCACTGTTTCTCTCCTTGAGGAAAAGGGTTACGATCCTCTGTCCTACCGTTTCTTCTGCCTCCAGAGCCATTACAGAAAGAGCCTTGTTTTCACTTGGGAAAACCTTGATAACTCTCAGAAGAGCTACAACAAGCTTATTGCAAAAATTGCAGCTCTTAAGCCCGACGAGGGTGAAATGGATGAGGCCGCATTTGCAGCCCTTAAAGAGAAGTTCACCGCTGCTCTTGATAACGACCTTAACACTTCCCTTGCAATCACCGCACTGTACGATGTATTGAAGTACAACACCAACGACTTTACAAAGCTTGCTGCTCTTGCAGACTTCGACCGCGTTCTCAGCCTTGATCTTATAAAGAAGGCAGACCGCAAGCGTGAGGATATGAAGAAGGAGCAGTTAAAAGCCGGCGAATTTACCATCGTTGCCGAAGACGGTACTGATGATGAAGAAATAAACGCCCTTATCATCGCAAGAAAGGAGGCAAAAAAGGCAAAAGACTTTGCCGAGGCAGATAGAATTCGCGATGAACTTAAAGGACGCGGAATAGAACTTACAGATATTCCCCACGGCGTCAAGTGGAAAAGAATTTAAAAAACTAAATTCTGAAAGGAAGCGTGTTCAAATGCGTATAATGAAATTTGACCCCAAAATAAAAGCTCTGGTAGTTGAGGTAATGCAGAAATCCCGCTGTCAGCAGTACACTCCCGAAACTCTGTGCAAGCTTCAGAAGATTATTGAAACACAGTATTATTACTACTGGTGCATGGACATGAAGAAGGAAGAGTACGCTGCCGACCTCTTCACAAATGATTTTGTTTATGACTGCTTTGGTGAGCAGGACATCAGCGGCAAAGGACAGGCAATGCGCTCAAAGTATGTGAACCGTAACATGTGCACAATGCACATGAGCCACCAGCCTCTTATCTGGCTTATTGATGATAAGACTGCCCGCGGAATTTTCCTATATGAAGATCACCATACATATAAGGATAACACCACAGTTCAGAACTACTCTATATACTGCGATGACTTCCGCCTTTGCGATGACGGTCTCTGGCGCATAAGCAAAATGAGAATAGGCTTCCGCAAGATGGACGGCCAGTTCAAGGAAATGGAACCTCCCGTTGGCTGGGAACCCAAAACCATTGACCCATGGACTCCGGCTCAGGAAATGAATAAGTAAAAAATTAAAGCCTGTGAGACTTCTTAATCTGTCTCACAGGCTTCTGCTTTATATTAAATACTTTACCTCCGCTATACTTATAAAATTATTACGTTTCCACTTGTTTTTGTACCACTGCTACATGCAGAATGTTTTACCTGTTTTTTCTCCACGTCACACAGAACATATTTTCACTTAGCAGCGGATACATAATGTTGTACTTTTTTGCAAAGAGCCATATAAATGCTGCTCGAAAAGCTTAGATAATTTTCAGCAGTGATATATAGATTCAGTCCTTTGTTTTAGTTTTAATCTCCAAGTAACGTTAACCTTTTTCGTTATTTAGTTTTAAATAAAGTTAAATCCGGAACTTCATCGGAAGCTCCGGATTTTAAGCATGGTATTAAATTGCTCAATGTTAAATCAGGTAAGTCCGATTATATCTCCGATTTTCTGGAAAAAGCTCTTAACTGATTCAACGGCTTTCTTTACGGTCTGTACAAAGCCTACAACTTTGGTCTTTGCGCCGGAAACCTTATTCAGCGTCTCCTGAACCTCCTGAACTCTGGCTTTAAGTGCATCGGCATCCAGTCCCTCAAGAGAGCGGCAGAGGGAAACAAGCTGTCCTGTCTGCTTATCTGTAAGCTTAACATTGTATCTGCCGGCAATCTCAACTATCTGAGTCTTGATTTCTTCATCACTCATCTGTGCGGTTTCATCCAGCATCATTTTAAGGTCATTAACTATGCTCATGGAGTCCATTGAGCCGATTTCCTCGGCAAGACTGCTGGTAATAGTAAGCTCCTGTGTACTTACAAGCTTTGCCAGATCATCAAGCTTTTTGCCGGTCATGTCCTCATATGCCTTGTATACGCCGGTAAGAGCGGCAGTGCCGGACACTTCAAAAGGTGAAGCAACAACTATCTTGGCATCGGTAATACCCGCAGTTGCAAGAGCGCTTATGTACATCTCTGCAGTAACCCAGTTAATGTTGCTTGTAGTAACGTCCATGCCGGAGCCTTCATCCAGAAGCTCAACGTAAACGCATGAAATGGAACGGGTGCCTATAAGATTTTCGGGCACATAGCCCTCAAGGTATTCCCTCTCTTCGGCATTTGTAACTGAAAGCTCGATAACATCTCCGCGCTTTACGCCGAAGGCCTGATACACGGCAGCTATCTGCTCATCGGTAAGGTTTGCGCCGATTACGGCACGGCTCTGACTGACATATTCCTTCTTGTCATCCTCAGGCTTTGCGCTGGGCTTGGGACTTTCAG
>JAHHRQ010000106.1 GCA_020025715.1 Oscillospiraceae bacterium
TTTGCTCTGTGGGACGGCTTTGCAGACAGAAGGGCTATGATATTCTCCTTGACGATATGGCTCAGGTTGTAAAAAACCGGCAGGATATTCACCTTTATTTAATCGGTGACGGCCCTGACAGAAACGATCTGGAACAGCAGAGAGACCGTCTTGGTTTAAACGAATATGTAAGCTTTTTGGGCAATCAGAAAAATCCTTTCCCCTATGTAAAGCAGATGGACGGCTTTGCTCTTACAAGCCGCTACGAGGGACAGGGAATAGTTCTTTGGGAGGCAAAGTCTCTGGGGCTTGAGCTTTTTATGGGAAAGAACCTTGAAAAATACAATCCCGGCCTTACCGGAACCGAGGATATTGTAAAAGCCCTGTCACAGGCAAAGAAAAAGGCCAAGGTTTACGATGACCTGAGCGGCTACAATAATAATATAAAGGAACAGCTTCAGAACCTTCTGGGCTAATAAACTATGGAAAAAATAAAACTCTTTTTGAAAAATAACTGGCTTATTCTCCTCATAGCGGCACAGCCTGTTCTGGATGCTCTGGCGTTCTGGACTCAGGATTCGGTGGCTACGGCTGCGGGCTATCTGCGGCTTTTGATTATGGTTATATTGCCGCTGTATCTTCTTTTTACCCTTAAAAAGAAGAAGGTTTTTATTTCATCAATGGCGGTAATTGCGGCTTTTGGAATACTGCATATGCTAAATTCCATGAGGCTCGGCTATATAAACATGTTCTACGACCTTGCCTATTATGCAAGAGTTATACAGACACCTGTTTTTGCAGTCTGCTTTATATACCTAATTCGTGATGAAAAAACGAAAAATCAGGCTGTAAAGGGCATAATAACTGCCGCAATCATCCTCCTTGCAACCATTGCCGCCGCCCTTGCCACCGGAACATGGAACTCCACATACGGCGCGGGCGTAGGCCTCAGCGGCTGGGTTACGGATGATAACCGCTGTGCAAACAGTATTATAATGGTAACTTTTGCGGTGTTTGCAGTAGGCATTTCCGTCGTCAGCGAGAATAAATTTGCACAGGCCGGAATACCCGCCCTTGTTACGGCGCTTTTAATTGCAAACGGTACAAAGGCCTGCTATACCGGACTTTTTGCCATATTGATAGGCTTTGCCGGATTTATGGTGTTCAGGCGTATTCTGAAACTGGGAAAAATTAAGCCCGTATTTTTAACTGCCGCCATAGTTCTGACCATTATTTCCGTCCTTGTATATCCTGTCAGCCCCAGAGCCAAGATAGACGGCTCTTTAGGACAGGCCAAAAGCGAAACCCAGCTCAAATTCGAGCAGCTGCTGGAAGAAAAGGGCTATGATATTTACAGTATGAGTTTGGAAGAAAAAATGGCAGACCCGGAATTGAAGAAGCTGTTTTTCGACTATTACCAGACATTACTCGGCGTAATGCCTGATATTTACGATAGGTTCGGAATGGACAGAGTGTACGAAAAATACAACATGACCATTTCAGCCGAAACCCTCATTGATATGAGACTTTTGAAGGTAAATTACGCCTCCATGATTTTTGAGGACAGCGATCTTGCCACAAAGCTTCTGGGTTTTGAGGCAAGCGAAACTGTTAAAAACGGCATGTACGACATGGAAAATGACTATCCGGCAATTTTCTATTACTACGGCTATGTGGGCTTTGCCCTTTATATTGCGTTCCTGCTGTACTTCGTGTATCTGATTATAAAGCGTCTCATAAAGGACTTTAAGGGCAGCCTTTCAATGGAAAACTTTATGCTGCTTCTGTGCCTTATGCTCCAGCTGGGCCTTGCCCAGTTCTCCGGCTCACTGCTGAGACGCCCCAATGTTTCAATTTATCTTTCCGTAATTCTGGCGCTTATATATTATAAGACTGTTATTTTCCCCATCACAGGAAAAAAGGAGAGCGAACAATGAAGGTAAGTATTATTGTTCCCGTATATAACGCAGAAAAGTTTCTGCCTCAGTGCCTTGATTCTCTTGTAAATCAGAGCATTGATGATTACGAAGTCATTTTAATAAATGACGGTTCTAAGGACTCATCGGCAGAAATAATTGAGCAATATAAAAATAAATATCCTCAGATTATTAACGCTGTCACCGTTCAAAACGGCGGACAAGGCAGAGCAAGAAACATAGGCATGAAAATGGCTAAAGGCAAGTATCTGGGCTTTGCTGACAGCGACGACTGGGTGTCTCCCGACATGTTCAGACTGATGTACGAAAAGGCAGAGGCTGAGGGAGCAGATCTCACTGTCTGCGACATTGAGGAGCGTTATGGTAACGGCGGCAGCAGGCGGATAAACATGTCTCAGTATGAGCGGCTTATTAAAATCGATACGGCTGTCTGGGACAAGCTTATAAGGCGTGACCTTGCGGAAGGGGTTTATTTCCCGGAAAATAAAATCTGGTATGAGGATCTGGCGTTTGTAATTAAAATTGCCCTTAAATCCAAGAAACAGGCAAGGCTTTCCGAGCCGCTGTATTTCTACCGGGTGGGTCAGGAATCCACAATGAACAATAATAACTCCCGCAAAAACCTTGATATAATCACAATCCTGGAAGATTTGAAGGCATATATGCTGCCGCTGGGGTATAAGGAAGAATTTAATTCTCTGGTTATAAACCACCTGCTTCTTGAAACCGTAAAGCGGGTTGAAAGGCAGAACAGCAGCGACAAAAAAGAGGTTATGAAAGAGCTTCGGGACTATGTAAAGCAGAATATCCCCAGCCTTACAAAATGCGAAAGCTTCAAGGCGGAAAGCTTTAACAGACGCCTTATTATGTATCTCAATTACCACGGCCTTTCCGGCCTTTCACGGAAAATTTTAAATCTGAAAAGCGGTTTAGCAAAATAAGAAAAAACGGTGCGGCAAGTGAGCTGCACCGTTTTTGTTTTAAAATTTTACGTATCTTTATAAATTCTTGAAAAATAGCTGTTATCTTAAAATCACAACTTTTAAGGAGGCTATTTATGAAGAATAAAAAACGCCACATTGTATGGCGCATTTTACTTGTTTTGCTTGTGCTTGCGATTGCAGCAGCTTTGATTTTTACCCGCTTCGGAGGCTTCGGTACCGGAGAGAGTGCCAATGCAGAGCAGCTTAAAACATATGCAAAGAGCACTGAGGAGATTACTGTTCCGCAGACTGCTAAGGTAATTGCTCTGGGAGAAGCAAGCCACGGAAATAAAGAATTTCAGCAGCTTAAGCTTACGGTTTTTAAAAATCTGGTAGAGAATAACGGAGTCCGTGCCCTTGCCATAGAGGGCGACTTTGCCGGATGCGAGGCAGTTAATGACTACATCCACGGCGGCGAGGGTACCCCGCAGCAGGCGGCAGCAGCCATAGGCTTTAAAATTTACCAGACTGAGGAAATGGCAGAGCTTATAAGCTACATGAGAGAGTACAACGACAAGGCTGATGATAATGATAAGCTTAATTTTTACGGCTTCGACATGCAGAGATATAATAAAAGCTTTGCTCTGCTTCTTGATTTCTGCGAGGAAAACGGCATTGACTGCACAGAGCTTAAAGAGCTTTTAAGCGGGGACAGCTGGAACGATAAATACGATAATGAACAGAGAAAAGCGGTTATAACAGAAATTAAAGCAGAGCTTCAAAACAAAGAAAACGCAGAAAAGGCTGTACATGCTGCCGATATGCTTTTACAGTACCTTGAAATTCAGATGACCGCAGACCCTAACGCCGCAATAGACCTGAGAGATGCCTTTATGGCGGAAAACGTGGAATGGATTCTGGAGCAGGAGAAGGCTTTAGGCAGAGAAAAAATCTTCGTCACCGGCCATAACGGCCACGTCGCAAAGTGGGGCAGCTACAACGCTATGGGAAAGCTCCTTGAAGACAGCTTAGGGGAGGACTATTACGTTATAGGTACAGATTTCTATAAGACAAAATGCAATCTGCCCACTCCCTCCGGCAAGCGCACAAATCAGGTGTTCTATTCCCATGACCCGCTGGCAAAGGCGGCAAAAGAGGCTGGCTTTAATATCTGCTGGCTGGATTTTTCTCAGATTCCGGAAGATACTGAACTTGGAGAACAGGTGCGTGAGTATTCCTTTATGGGAAATCTGGGTGAAGGCTATACACTTATGATGCGTCTGCTGCCTCCCACTTACCGTATGTTCCAGCCTCCGGCACAGCTTTTTGACAGCATGATTTTTGTTGCAGATGCAAAGCCTACAATTATAGAAGAA
>JAHHRQ010000107.1 GCA_020025715.1 Oscillospiraceae bacterium
GCCTGCCCGCTGAAATCGAGGCAAGACAGAAGCAGTATGAATATTACAGGGACAAGCTTTTGAGTTTTAAGGAGCTGGAACACTGATATGGAAGAATGGGCTGTAATTTTACTTACAGGGCTTATATCCCTTGTTACGTCTGTTGTCACATCGCGCATAACTCTGTCTGTTACGCAGAAAAATGATGTCAGAAAGCACATTTTACAGGAAAGAACAGATTTATATCTTGAACTTTTTCCTGTTATAGATGAGCTTGTAAACTGGCCGGAAAATGTCTTTGACGATGAATACATGGACGAATTTATTTCCTATAAAGCAGATATGAAGCTGCTTGCATCCTCAGAAACTTTTAAGGCATATATTGCTTTATTTGATGTCGTAATAGAGCCATACAATTTTGCGGACATATATACAGGTTATAAAAATGGTGAGGATACATCAGATTTTAATCCTGAAATATTTTCAAAGCTGAAAAAAGAGGATCTTGATTTAGAACCTGAAGAGTTTGCAGATAAATTCATGCCGGACAGAGACAAAATCTGCCGGCTCATCCAGAATCTTTATCAGAAAATGAGAGAAGACTTAGGAAGCAATATTAAATAAATGGGGTTTTGATAAATGAGCAACTTCAATATTATTGCAGCAACCAGTGAGGATACTGTTGTAAGTGAATATGAGCCTCAGAAGAAGCGTTCCGATGCTTATCAGAGCGAGGCTGAGCTTGAAAAAGAGTTTATCCGTATGCTTCAGGAGCAGGGATACGAATATATTTCCATACATAATCAGGACGATTTAGCGGCAAACCTCCGCGTACAGCTTGAAAAGCTTAATGATTATGAGTTTTCCGACACGGAATGGGAGCATTTCTTTGCAGACTGCATTGCTAACCCCAACGAACATATAGTTGAAAAAACAAGGAAAATTCAGGAGGATAATGTTCAGGTTCTGATACGGGATGACGGAAGCTCTAAAAATATTACCCTTATTGATAAAAAGAACATTCATAATAACAGCTTGCAGGTTATAAACCAGTGTGAAGTAAGCAGGGATGAAGGAGCTAAACACGATAACCGATACGATGTAACAATTCTTGTAAACGGCCTGCCACTTGTCCATGTGGAGCTAAAGCGCAGAGGCGTTGCAATAAGAGAGGCCTTCAATCAGATTGACCGCTACCAGAGAGATTCTTTCTGGGCGGGCTGGGCCCTTTATGAGTATGTACAGATATTCGTAATTTCCAACGGCACCAATACAAAATACTACTCTAATTCCACCCGCTACAATGCTATGAAAGATTCAGACGGGAAAAAGAAAAAAGAAAAGACCAGCAACAGCTTTGAGTTCACCTGCTTCTGGGCCGATGCCAATAACCGCATCCTGCCGGATCTTATTGATTTTACAAAAACCTTCTTTGCCCGCCATACCATTTTAAATATTCTTACCCGGTATTGTATTTTCACGTCTGAAAATATGCTGATGGTAATGCGCCCTTATCAGATAACTGCAACAGAAAGAATATTAAATAAAATAGCTATATCCAATAACTATAAGACCTACGGTACCGTAAACGGCGGCGGATACATCTGGCATACCACAGGCTCAGGCAAGACCCTGACATCCTTTAAGACTGCAAGACTTGCCTCAAAGCTGCCATACATAGACAAGGTTCTTTTTGTAGTAGACCGTAAGGACCTTGACTACCAGACGATGAAAGAATATGACCGATTTGAAAAAGGTGCAGCAAACAGCAACACCTCAACCTCTGTACTTACAAAACAGCTTGAAGATTCAAACTGCCATATTATCATTACAACCATTCAGAAGCTTTCTACTTTCATAAAGAAAAATCCCAAGCATGAAGTGTATCAGAAGCACGTTGTCATTATCTTTGACGAGTGCCACCGTAGCCAGTTTGGCGATATGCACACGGCAATAGTAAAGAGCTTTAAAAAATATCATCTTTTCGGATTTACCGGTACTCCTATTTTTGCCGTAAATTCCGGTTCTGTTAAGAATGTACAGTTTTTCACCACTGCCCAGACCTTCGGTGAACAGCTTCACAACTACACTATTGTTGACGCTATAAACGATAAAAACGTGCTGCCGTTCCGTGTAGACTACATTAAAACCATGGAAGCGGAGCCGGATATAGACGATAAGGAAGTTTGGGATATAGACCGCGAAAAAGCCTTTATGGCCCCTGAGCGTATTGCGCTTATTACCCAATATATCCTTGAACATTTTGATCAGAAAACTTACAGAGGCGATAAGACCTATGTATATAATACTCTGACCAATATTTCAGAAGTTGCCGGTTCAAAGCGGGGGACCGTTGAGGAAATCAAGCAGAAGCAGCGTGTAAGCGGCTTCAACTCCATTTTCTGCGTGTCATCTGTAAAAATGGCAAAGCTCTACTATGAAGAGTTTAAAAAGCAGATGGCAGCTGACCCCACAAAGAAGCTGCGTGTAGCAACTATTTTCAGCTATGGGACCAACGAAGTAGATCCTGACTCTGAAATTCTCGACGAGGAAAACAGTGAAGATACCTCCGCTCTGGATAAGACAAGCCGGGACTTTCTGGATGAAGCTATCGGGGACTATAACGAGATGTTCCACACCAATTACTCCACCGACAGCGATAAATTCCAGAACTATTATAAAGATGTTTCGCTCCGCATGAAGAACAAGGAACTTGATTTGCTCATTGTGGTAAATATGTTCCTGACCGGCTTTGATGCCACTACTCTCAATACTCTCTGGGTAGATAAAAATCTTAAAATGCACGGGCTTATACAGGCGTTCAGCCGCACTAACCGCATCCTTAACAGCATTAAGACTTTCGGTAATATAGTTTGCTTCCGTAACCTCCAGAAGAGAGTAGACGAGGCTATTGCCCGGTTTGGAGATAAGGAAGCGGGCGGTATAGTAGTGCTTAAAAAGTTCGAGGATTATTACAACGGATATAAGGATTCCAAGGGAGTTTTGCACCATGGATTTGTTGGCATGATTGCAGAACTTACCGGAAAATTCCCGCTTTCGGAAGAGAGAATTACAGGAGAGAAAAACCAGAAAGAATTTATTGCTTTATTCGGCGCTGTCCTCAGAATGAGAAACCTTTTGATGTCATTTGATGAATTTAAAGGCAGGGAAATACTTTCAGACCGTGACCTTCAGGATTATCTTGGCCGCTATCAGGACTTGAGAGATGAATGGCGCAAGAAACGCACCGGCGAAAAAGAAGATATTACAGACGATGTTGTTTTTGAAGTTGAGCTTATTAAGCAGATTGAAATCAATATTGATTACATCCTTCTTCTGGTAAAGAAATATCACGACAGCCACGGCACGGATAAAGAAGTTCTTATTACCATCCAGAAAGCTGTGGATGCAAGCCCTGAACTCAGAAGTAAAAAGGCTCTGATTGAAAACTTTATAGATGGCATAAACGATGTGGACGACGTGCTTACGGAGTGGCATTCTTTCGTGTCTGAGGAGCGGGAGAAGGAGCTTGTTGCAATAATTAAAGAAGAAAAGCTCAAAGAGGAAGAAACCCGCAAATTTATGGAAAATGCTTTCCGTGACGGTGAAGTAAAGACCACCGGAACAGATATAGATAAGCTTATGCCTCCGGTCTCCCGCTTCGGCGGCGGAAACAGAGCTGCAAAGAAGCAGACGGTTATTGATAAGCTGAAAGCTTTCTTTGAAAGATTCTTTGGTATAAGCGGCAGTTCTTTTTAAGCCGGGCAGAGTATAAAGTTAAAAATATAAAACTAAGGCCGAGACAATAGTCTCGGCCTTTTGCTGAAAATTGAAAGTTTATCTGCAATAAACACAGTTGATAATATTGCCGGGAGCTATTATTATAGATAACAGTAATAAAGATTATAGATTAGGTGGGATTGTTTTGAAATGGATGGAGTGGCTGGACGATAGCACAAGGAAAAAGCTTCAATTTGACATAAAGCATACGTTGACAGAAGAACTGGAAAAAAGAGGCTGGGGCTGTCTTGAGACAAATGACGGCCGCGAGCTGAACGAGTATCTTATTACTGATGTGCGCGGCATCAATTTGGCAATGGG
>JAHHRQ010000108.1 GCA_020025715.1 Oscillospiraceae bacterium
AAAAAACCGATATTGTATTAGGACAGTATCCTGAGATTAGTGATATTATGGTAACGGAAGCCGCTAAATATTTTTCAGGTGATAAAACTATTGAGGAAACAATAGATATGATTCAGTCTCGCGCCGGTATTGTGATGTCAGAAAAGAAACCGTAAATTCCGATATAAAATTTATAATTCCGGCTTTTTATTCTGTGTTTTAATATCCAAAACCATTTCATCCGCTTCACTCCTATACCTTCCACAAATTACTCTCCCAAGTTTTGCGGTAATAAGTCTGCCTACAGTGTCCTGTTCAAAGTTGCATATATATCTGAATGGGCCAATATAATATCAGAGTAAGACTTTATAATAATCAGGGAGGCTAATATGGTTAAAACACCTGTATTTAAAGGCTCATGTACGGCAATCGTAAGCCCATTCAATGAACACGGCATAGATTATGACAGACTGGCTAAAAACCTGAATTTCCAGTATGAAAACGGAACTGCTGCCATTCTTGTCTGCGGAACTACCGGAGAGAATGCAACTCTGAGTTCAAACGAGTATGCAGAAATGGTTAGATTCTGCGTCAGAGAAAATAACCACCGGATGAAGATTATTGTAGGTGTCGGCAGTAACAGCACAGAAACAGCCCTCAAAAACGCCGAGGACGCAAAGTATGCGGGCGCTGATGCCATTCTCATGGTAACTCCGTACTACAATAAGACTACCCAGAAAGGCCTCATAGAGCATTTTACATATGTGGCAGACAGAGTTGATATACCTATGATATTGTATAACGTTCCAAGCCGAACAGGTATAGGCATTGCGGCGGAAACATACAGGGAGCTTTCAAAGCACCCCAACATAAACGGTGTAAAAGAGGCCTCCGGCGATATAAGCCTTGCGGCAAAGACGAGAAGTCTTTGCAGTGATGATCTGTTCATATGGAGCGGGAACGATGATAACACGGTTCCTCTTATGTCGCTTGGCGCTCAGGGTGTAATTTCAGTCGCTTCAAACATAGTGCCAGGTGCTGTATCAAAGCTCTGCAATCTCTGCCTTGAGGGTGATTTTGCAAACGCCTCCGAGCTTTACGGAAAATATTCAGAGCTGTTCTCTGCGCTGTTTATTGAGACAAATCCCATACCTATTAAAACCGCAATGAAGCTCATGGATCTTGACAGCGGCATTATGCGTCTGCCGCTTACGGAAATGAGCGAGGAGCATCTTGCAAAGCTTAAAAGCGTAATGCGGGAATGTGGTCTGAACGTATAAATTCAAAAGGAGACGGCCGTAAGGCTGTCTCCTTTTATAATGCTGTTTTTATAATCTGAACTTCCGGTAAGCTTTCGCCTTTTACACAGACTGAGTAAAAGAAATTTTCAATAATTCCGCTGTGAATACAGAATTTATCTTCCCCGGATAAAATAACCCGCTCAGGCCAGACGGAAAATGAATTAAGAGCTGTGCGAAGGCCTGTTCCAAGCGCTTTAATGTAGCTCTCTTTTCCTGTCCAGAGTTTCGTGAAAGCCTTATCTCGGTTATCAGAATTTTCAATATAATCCCGCTCAGACGGAGTAAAATTTCGTGTTACAAGGTTTTCTTTATATGCGGAAAGCTTTTGAATATCGAGGCCGATTTCATTCTCGCTTATAGCGCATGCAGCAAAATCCCCCGAATGGGACAGACAGAAAAAGAAAGGTATTTCTTCGCAATACGGCTTTCCGAACTCCCCTGTTTTTATATTGAGCGGAAAAGAAACATCGGGAAAATCATTCCGCACAGCCTCATTCAGCAAAAGTTCTGCCCCCAGACTTTGCTTTAGGCTCAGAGCGGGTTTTATCTTATTTAATTTTTCTTTTCTGTATTCTGAAATATCATCAAGGTGATTTTCTAAGCTCAGATTGCTTATATCAGCATAATAAATTTTAATCATCATAGGCCTATGATAACCCAGCGAGAAGCCCTGTGCAAGAACAATTTATGTAAATACTGACTCCGGAACGCCGCGGCTATACTCTCCGCGGTGTTCTCATACATCTTAGGTCAGGGCATGGGGCTTCCGGTGGGGGCGGGACTTAAAAGCATGTCATCCTCCAGCATATTGTTTTTGTCAGAAGCAGAGCCCTTGTTATCTTCCTTCTGCTCGTTGTCTTCAATTTTGTTTTTTTCATCCTCTATGACTCCATTTTCCATATCCGGAGTAGGAATGGGGCTCATATCGGGAGTCATTATGGGTGACGGTGTGGGTTCTATAACGTCCACTTTACCGTCATTACAGCTGCAGCCGCACATCATTGAAGCAAGCAGAAAAAATGAAGTAATTAAAGCAAAAAATTTCTTCACTCTTAACCCTCCTTATATTTTGCAAGCTTAGTATTTGAAGAATTGAAAAAATTATTCATAAATTTCTGAAATAGATTTTTATTTCTTGCGGCTGAGGTGTATATATGCTAAAATAAATTTTATGGATAATTTAAAGAAAAATCAAATATACACAACTGAAATTGAATCATATTCTGCCGAAGGTTTCGGAGTATGCAGAATTGACGGACGTGCTGTTTTTGTTCCCAAAACGATAAAAGGGGAAAAATGTGAAATTAAAATTTTAAAAAGCACAAAAACAGCAGTATACGCCCGTGCAGAGCGCATCCTCTCCCCTTCTCCCTATCGTATAAATGCCGATTGTCCTCATTTTGGTAAATGCGGCGGATGCGATACCATGCACATGAGCTATGAGGAAGAATTGCGCTTTAAACTTGATAAAGTAAATTCAGCTTTGAAGCACATAGGTAAGCAGAGCCTTACGGCGGAAAATATCATCGGCAGTGACAGCATGTATAACTACCGCAACAAGGGCATTTTTGCAGTAGCTCAGGTTGAGGGCAGACCCTCATTCGGTTTTTACCGTGAGCGCAGCCATGAGCTTATAAAGGTAGATAACTGCCTTATTCAGAAAGAACTGAGCTGCCGTGCAGCCCAAGCTGTTACTGATTTTATGGCGAAGAATAAATTTGAGGCCTACAATGAGGAAACCGGAAAAGGCACTGTCCGCCATGTATTTTGCAGACAGGCTGTGCATGAAAGCGGTGCCGTTCTCTGCATTGTCTCAAAGTCCGGCTTTGGCGCTAAAACCCAGTCTCTTGTAGAATTCCTCAGAGAGCGCTGCCCTGAGCTTACAGGTATAGTCCTGAACATAAACAAAACCCGTGGCAATACTGTCCTTACCGGAGATTTCTATACTCTCTGGGGCGAAAGCGATATTTGCGACAGTCTGTGCGGCGTTAAATTCAAGATTGCCCCTCAGGCATTTTTCCAGATAAATCCCCCGCAGGCTGAAAAGCTGTACGAAAAAGCCATTGAATATGCTGCCCTTTCACCCGACAGCCTTGCATTTGACCTTTATTGCGGAGCCGGTACTATAAGCCTGTGCATGGCTAAAAAAGCCGGCAAGGTAATAGGTGCTGAGATTATCCCCGAAGCCGTTGTAAATGCAGGCGAAAACGCAAAATTAAACGGCATAGAAAATGCAGAGTTTATATGCGCTGATGCGGGAGAGGCTGCAAAGTCTCTTGCCGAAAGAGGCTTAAAGCCGGAAGTGGTTATGGTAGACCCTCCAAGAAAAGGCATGTATCCCGAGGCAATAGAAGCTGTTGCTTCAATGCAGCCGGATAGAATTGTATATGTTTCCTGCAATCCCGCTACCCTTGCCAGAGACATACTCCGTTTCAATGACTGCGGATATACTTTAAAAGAAGTCACAGCCGTTGACATGTTCCCCAGAACGGCACATGTAGAGTCAGTTGCGCTACTATTAAGAACAAATGAATAAAAATATCCCTCCGTACCATAACGGTAAGGAAAGATTAACTGACATTGCATATAAAAAAGAGGCGTTCCAAACGGAACGTCTCTTACTTTTTTATTTACCCATTGAATAAGCCATATTCCAGAAACGCATTTCGTATTCGCAGCATTTTTTGAAAATTTGAATGAGCTTTTCAGCATCTTTGTCGTTTACATCTGCGCTTAAGTGGTCAACCATGTCTATAAGCTCAATATTGGTCTGCTTATATTCGGGGCTTATATAGC
>JAHHRQ010000109.1 GCA_020025715.1 Oscillospiraceae bacterium
CCCGCAGAAATCGATTACTCCACTGCAAGCCTTGATGAAATCAAAGCTGCACTGACCACCGTAGTTGACGGCAAGCTCACCATGGGTACCAGCCCCGACTTTGCCCCCTATGAGTTCTACGCTATTGATGAGAACGGAACTCCTTCTCTGGCAGGCTTTGATATTGCTCTTGCAGGCTACATTGCAGACTACCTCGGTCTTGAGCTTGAAATTATCCCCATGGACTTTGACGGTATCGTAAACGAGCTTATGGCAGGCAACATCGACATCGGTATGGCAGGCATCAGCCCCAAGCCCGAGCGTGCCACCGCAATGGACTTCTCCGATGTTTACTATGAGGGCGGACAGTGCTTCGTCACCGTTAAGGATAAGGCAGAAAACTTCAAGACCATTGAGGACCTGAATCAGGCCGGCCTTTCCATCGCAGCTCAGAACGGTTCCATTCAGATGGATCTTGCAACCCAGTTCAGCGCCGACGCTGACATCGTTTCTCTGGTAAAGGTTACCGATATTATTGCAGAGCTGGTTTCCGGCAAGCTTGACGGTGCATATGTTGAAACTCTGGTTGCAGAGAGCTACGCAAAGAGCTACCCCGAACTTCAGGTTGCTATGGAAGTTCCCTACGAGGCTGAGGGTAATGTGGTCGGTGTTCAGAAAGGCAATGCAGCTCTTCTGGCCGGTGTAAACATGGCTCTTAAAGCTGCTATCGATGACGGCTCCTTCGCAAAGTTCGTTGAAGAAGCAAATGTTATTGCTCAGGGCGAGACCTTCGAGGGTCTGCTTGAGAACGCAGAAGGCTGATTTCTAAAATAAGGGAAACCCTCCGCATAAACGGAGGGGTTTTCCTTGTATACCGGTATTTGGTATGCTATTATATTGTTATAAAAATATAAAAGGAGTTTGACTAATGTTAACAGTACAGGGATTCCAGATGGCTTTCAAATACTGGAAGATGTTTTTGGAGGGCGTTGTCTGCACGGTTTCGCTCTCAGCACTAACCGTTATTTTCGGTTTCATTCTGGCGCTCATACTTACTCTGTGCCGCATGGGGCGGTCTAAAATACTCAGAGCTATTTCTACCGCATATGTGGAGATAGTCCGCGCTACCCCTATGGTGGTTCAGATATTCATTATATTCTATATTGTGTTTGACGGCGTGAAGGTTCTGCCCGGATTTAAGCTTTTCGGCTTTATCCGCTTTGACCGTTTCTTCCCCGCAGTCGTGGCTCTGGCTCTCAACTCCGGCGCTTATCTTTCCGAGATTATCCGCTCCGGTATTCAGTCAATCGATTTGGGACAGAACGAGGCTTCCCGTTCTCTGGGACTTTCTCAGTGGAAAACCATGAGATTTGTTATTCTGCCTCAGGCTATCAAGAACATTCTCCCTGCAATCGCAAACGAATTCGTTACCATTATCAAAGAGTCCGCTATCTGCTTTACCATAGGCGTTCAGGATATTATGGCTACTGTTAATGCCGTCAAGGGTGCAACTTTCCGTATGGGTGAGGCTCTGATTATAGCAACTGTACTGTATTTCTGCCTTACTTTCCCCACCAGCAAGATTATAGAACATTTTGAAAGGAAGATGAGCCGCGGTGATATCAGATAAACTTATCGAAGTTAAAAACATAAAGAAATATTACAACAAGGGCGAAATCAAGGCTCTTGATGATGTCAGCCTTACTATAAATAAAGGCGATGTAGTGGTTCTTATCGGCCCCTCCGGCTCCGGTAAATCCACTCTGCTCCGCTCTCTCAACCTCCTCGAAAAGCCCGACAGCGGCAGCATTATTTTTGAGGGTGTGGATATAACCAAGAAAAAGGTTAAAAACGAGGAAACCGGCAAAATGGTTAAGCTGGATATAGATAAGCACCGCCAGAAAATGGGCATGGTGTTCCAGCATTTTAACCTCTTCCCCCACATGACCATTATGCAGAACATGATTCTTGCTCCTATGCAGGTTAAGAAAATGCCTAAGGAGCAGGCTGAAAAAATGGCTCTTGAGCTGCTGGCTAAGGTCGGCCTTGAGGACAGAGCAGGGGCATATCCCATTCAGCTCTCCGGCGGACAGAAGCAGCGTGTTGCAATAGTCCGCGCTCTTATGATGGAGCCTGATGTAATGCTTTTCGACGAGCCTACATCTGCACTTGACCCCGAAATGGTGGGCGAGGTTCTGGACGTTATGAAGGGACTTGCAGCCGAGGGAATGACCATGGTTGTGGTTACTCACGAAATGGGCTTTGCAAGAGAAGTCGGAAACCGGGTTATATTTATGGCTGACGGCAAGCTTCTCCAGCAGGGCAGCCCCGAGGATATATTTAAAAATCCCGAAAATCCCAGACTTAAAGAGTTCCTTTCCAAAGTGCTTTAATAAAAAAATAAAATCCTCTCTAAAGTTTTGTAAGGCAGGGCGTGTTTGGCGCCCTGCCTTCCGTCTTTAAAGGGGCTGTGCCTGTTTCAAACAATAAATTAGCACTCTTGTATGTAGAGTGCTAACGTTAACAGTTAGTTCATAACTTTAGGTATATTTATTAACATTTGTGCAGTATCTTATATACAGAACGAAGCGAGAGATATGAAAGCTCGTTCAAAGTAATAAAATACAATTATCACAAATGGAGGTAAATTTACAATGTTTGAACTTATTCCTTTTGGTCACAATATAAACAAAATGACTTCTTTTGACCCCTTCCGTGCTTTTGATGACATGGAGCGCCAGATGTTCAGCGGCGCAAATGCACTGGCATCCTTCCGCACCGACGTTGAGGACAAGGGCGATTCCTATGTTCTGGAAGCTGAGCTTCCCGGCATGAAGAAAGAGGACATCGACATCCAGATCGAGAACGAGTGCCTGACTATTTCTGCTGTGAGAAAGGCAGAAGAGGAAGACAAGAAGCGCAACTACGTTAAGCAGGAGCGTTTCTACGGCTCTTACAGCCGCAGCTTTGATGTGTCCGGCATCGACATCGACAAGATTGAGGCCAGCTACAACGACGGTATTCTTACCCTGGTAATGCCTAAGCAGGTGGAGCTGGTACCTCCTACCAGAAAGCTGGAAATTCAGTAATTTCCCACGGGCAGGCAGCGCCGGAGCCTGCAAAAAATAAATCGGCTGACAATCAGATCATATCTATCCCCCCTTTTTTATACACACCTCTCTTTCACCGAGGGCGGGCGGCATCACAGCCGCCCGCTTTTTCTTGCCTTTGGGAGAAAGCTATAATATAATAGGCGGAAAGGAGTGAAGCAGATGTATTTTGATACCCACGCCCATTATGACGATGAGGCATTTGATGATGACAGATATGAGCTTATACCTGCCCTTTTTGATGAGGGGGTTGAACTGATTGTAAATCCCGGTGTGGATCTTGAAACAAGCAAAACTGCTATGAGCTTTGCCGATAAATACGAAAAGGTTTATTTTGCCGCCGGCTGGCACCCTGAGGAATGGGAGAGCGCAACGGATGAGGCATTTGAGGAAATGCGGCAGATAGCAAAGCACGAAAAGTGCGTTGCTATCGGTGAAATCGGCCTTGACTATTACTGGGACAACACCCACAAGGTGGAGCAGAAAGCGCTTTTCCGCAGACAGATTGAGCTTGCGCTTGAACTGGATAAACCGATTATTGTCCATGACAGAGAGGCTCATGAGGACACCATTAAAATTCTTTTCGATTATCCCGCACTTCGCGGCGTTGTGCATTGCTATTCCGGCAGCGCCGAAATGGCAAAGGAGCTTTTGAAGCGGGGCTGGTATCTGGGCTTTGACGGGCCTATTACATACAAAAACGCCAGAAAGAACATTGAGGCGCTGGAAATCTGCCCCCTTGACCGCTTCGTTATCGAAACCGACAGCCCCTATTTAAGCCCCGTTCCCATGCGGGGAAAGCGGAATAACTCCGGCAATTTAAAATATATCGTGGATAAAATTGC
>JAHHRQ010000110.1 GCA_020025715.1 Oscillospiraceae bacterium
GCGGGTGCGGGTTCTTCGGCAGGTGCAGGCTCTTCAGCGGGAGCTTTTTCTCCGCCGCATCCTGCAAGAATGCCCATAAGCATTACAGCGGCCAGAAACAGGGGTAAGAATTTTTTCATTTACTTTTTCTCCTTTTTTAGATTTTCCGGATATGAGACAATAACGTTGTCTTACTGGATAAATTTATTGTAGCATATCACTATCACGCTGTCTATTATTGTGCTTGCATAAATAATAGTTCATATTTTGTACACTGTGACAAATAACTCAGACGAATATCTACTATATTATAGCAATATTTTCTGTTTTACTATCTAAAACGATAAAGTGTTGCAAAGCTGGCCATATCAAGACAAACGGCTCAGAAAATAATAACGGCGGAAAATGAAAAAGCAGCGCATCATCTGATACGCTGCTTCAGCTTGAAAATATTCATATCTGAATGTCACCCAGCATTATGCCGTCGGAAAAATCTTCAATGTTCTGGCGGAAAGCAATGCGGCTTGGAATGAAGAGTTCTTTCTGAGGGCTCTCCCAGCCCTCTAAAATGTGCCTTGATAAAAGTTCAAGTACCTGATAGGCCTGACGGTAGGGGTCCTGATATATAAGAGCTTTGCATCTTCCCTGCTTTACAGCAAGTGATGTGCGTGCGCTTACGTCGTAGCCTACCAGTGCAATATCCGTTCTTCCCAGCTTTTCAAGTGCCTGTATTGCACTTAGGGTACTGGAATAGCTTGTGCAGAAAATTCCAAGTCTGCTGTGACAGCTGCCTACGAAGTTTTTGATATTTTCCTCGGTAATACTTTCATCATGGCGGCAGTCAGTTCCGGCTTTAATCTGTATGCCGGGGTAATACCTTTCCATGCTCTGGCAGAAACCTTCAAAGCGGCCGAGAAACGGCATGGAGTTTATGAAGTTTCCCAGAACCGCCGCGCAGCCGCTGCCGCAGAGAAGATGGCCCAGAATGTCTCCGCCGATTCTTCCGGACTGGGCGGCGTCTCCGCCCACGAAGAAAAGTCTGGAACTTTCGGGCAGATCGTTATTGAAAAGAGCCACAGGTTTTCCGAGAGCAGAAAACCTGTCTACAAAATAAGATGACTCCGAGTGCAGCGGATCTATGGCGATTGCGTCATATTTTTCTGCATCCAGATTTTGGAGAACTCTTTTCTCGTCCTCTGCTCCCTCTACGCCGTAGCGGAAGCTTTCAATCTCAACTCCGTATATGGATATATCCTCCGCGGCTTTCGCAATCCCCTTTTCCATGCAGGAGTAGAAATCCTCGGGAGCGGACGGATAGATAACGGCAATGCGCTTTGAATTTCTCCTGCTCAGAGCACCCGCAAGCTTATTTGTTTTGTAACCCATTTTTTCGGCGGTTTCCAGTACAAGGGCCCTTGTCTTGGGACTTATGCCGCTGCGCTTGTTGAGTGCCCTGTCCACGGTGCCTATTGAGGTGCCGCAGGCCTGTGCAATTTTAGCAATAGTGACTTTTTCTGCCATAATCTTATCCTCATACTTAAAGTTAAATAATCATGCGTGCAATTATAACAGAAGCTCCATATTTTGTCCACAGAGAGCATATTGATTTACTTTTATTCGAAAGCGGATTATAGGACTGATTTTACAGCTTTTTTACAGAATGCAGTAATTGTTTGACTTCGACCTTAAGCTGTGATAAAGTGGAATCACAGAATTCCGTTATCGTTAACGGAGCAAAATCAGGTTAACATCGCCTTAAGGCGAAAGTAGGAGGAATGACTATATGAAATGCAAATATGCCCTTGCCTGTGTCAGCAGTATGGGAGTGCGCATCACTCCGGAAAATCGCATGGCTGTGCAGAACAGCACCAGATTTTATATGCAGGCTACCAGTGCCGAAACCAATGTGCTGAACATTGCCTCATCTCTCGGTCTTCCCTGCCTTGTGATGACAAAATTCGTTGAAGGAAGTCCGATAGCTGCTTTTATTAAGAGCCAGCTTCGTGCAAGAAACATTGACTATGTAGGTCCCGATGTAGCGCAGGGCGGCCCCTGGGGCTACCGCCATCAGTTTAACATCGCCGATTCCGGCTTCGGCCTCCGCGCCCCCCGTGTATGGAACGACCGCGCAGGCGAAATCGGCCGCACTCTTCGCGGAGACGATTTTGATCTGGATAAAATCTTCGGTGAAGAGGGCGTGGGAATTCTTCACATCTCCGGCCTTATCGCCGCAATGAGCGAAGATACCACCAAATGCTGCCTTGAGATTGCAAGAGCAGCCAAAAAGTACGGTACACTTATAAGCTTTGACCTTAATTACAGGGCTACCTTCTGGAAGGGCCGTGAGGTTGAGCTGAGAGAGGCATTCAGCGAGATAGCCTCCATTGCAGATGTTTTAATAGGCAACGAAGAGGACTACCAGCTCTGCCTCGGCATCAGCGGACCTGAAACCGCAGGCAAGGAGCTTGAGAGCAAGATCGACAGCTTCAAGGCAATGATTTCTCAGGTCAAGCTCCAGTACCCCAACGCAAAAATGTACGCCACCACCCTGCGTCAGGTTATAAGCGCCAACAGCCACCTCTGGGGCGCTATGCTTCTGGCCGAAGACGGCTGGCACGTTGAAAACCTCAGAGAGATTCCTGTTATGGACCGCATCGGCGGCGGCGACGGATTTTCCGGCGGTCTGCTTTACGGTCTTTACAATGGCTGGGAGCCTGAAAAATGCCTGCAGTTCGGCTGGGCAACCGGTGTGCTTGCAGCAAGCAGCCTGAATGACTATGCCGAGCCCGCAGACGAAAAACAGGTCTGGGATATTTACGCAGGAAACGCCAGAGTACAGAGGTGATTATATGAAAAAAGCAGATATAGGTCTTATCGGTCTTGCAGTTATGGGTGAAAACCTTGTAATGAACATGGAATCCAAGGGCTTCACCGTTGCAGTGTTTAACCGGCATACCGACAAGGTTGACAAATTCATTGAAGGCAGAGCCAAGGGCAAAAACATCATCGGCTGCCACAGCCTTGAAGAGCTGGTTTCAAATCTTGAAAGCCCCAGAAAGGTTTTCATGATGGTAAAGGCCGGTCAGGCTGTGGACGAGCTTATTGAACAGCTCATCCCCCTTTTAAGCCCCGGCGATATTCTCATTGACGGCGGCAACAGCTTCTTTGAGGACACTACCAGACGGGTCGAATATGTTGAGAGCAAGGGTCTTCTTTACATAGGCACCGGAGTTTCCGGCGGCGAGGAAGGTGCACTCAAGGGTCCCAGCCTTATGCCCGGCGGTTCGCCTCAGGCATGGGAGTCAGTAAAGCCCATTCTTCAGGGCATCTGCGCCAAGGTCGAGGACGGCACCCCCTGCTGTGACTGGGTCGGTGAAAGCGGAGCGGGCCATTTCGTAAAAATGGTTCACAACGGAATTGAGTACGGCGATATGGAGCTTATATGTGAAGCATATCAGCTTATGCGCTGCGCTCTTAAAATGTCAAATGAAGAGATGGCAGATGTGTTCAGAGCATGGAATAAAACAGAGCTCGACAGCTATCTCATAGAAATAAGCGGCGATATTCTCGCCTACAAGGATGAAAACGGCGAAGCTGTTGTAGATTACATTCTGGATAAGGCCGGCCAGAAAGGCACAGGCAAATGGACTGCCATCTCCGCTCTCAATCAGGGTATTCCTCTTACACTTATCGGTGAGGCAGTATTTGCAAGATGCCTGTCTGCCCAGAAGGACGAGCG
>JAHHRQ010000111.1 GCA_020025715.1 Oscillospiraceae bacterium
AGCTTGCAGTGAAAGATTTTTTTAAGCTTGCAGATGAAGAAACTTATTAAGGGGATAGATATGAACCGACTTTGAAAAACCGGAACATTCACCGTCAAGTGACCACTCAAGGCCCTCGGGATTTTCAACGTAAATATCAGATGCCTGAAAGAAATCGATAGACGGAGAGCTGTAATCTTGAGAAATAAGACACCTTACAATGGTATCGAGCTCTATAAAGCTTTTCGGCATCTTGATAAGCAGAACTTCAAATACTCCGTCTGCCGTATCAACTATATTTTCGGGGTAGAAGAAGGTGTTGCCTATGGAATATGAATTGCTGACAGCACCGAATACATAGTCACCCTCATGGAGCACACCGTCTGCGATCATTTTCAGGTGCACGGATTTGATTTTTGATAAATCCTTTATACCTTCTATTATATAGGCTGTGTGTCCCAGCATATTTTTAAGGGCCTGATCTGTTGTGTAGGCAAGCCATGAAAATGCGCCGAAAGCGGCAAGGTAAGTGAAGTAATGATCACCGAAACGGCCTATATCATAGTCACGGACATTGCCGGTGGCTGCATTTTTAGCAGCTGTGAGTATATCCGTTGAAAGCATGTGAGAGAGCGCGAAATCGTTGGTGCTGCCGCAGGGAATGTATCCCAGAGGCATGTTAATACCCTCGCGGGCCAGACCGTTGAGCGTTTCGTTCAATGTTCCGTCACCGCCGCTGCAGCAGATAAGGTCAAAATCCCTACCGTATTCAGCAGCAAATTCACTGGCCTCACCTCTGTGAGAGGTGACCATGGTGGTTACCATGTAGCCTTCATTCATAAATTCCCGTATTACATAAGGAATAAGACGGAAAATCTGCTTTTTACCCGAGACAGGATTTATGATAAAAAGTGCTTTCTTATCTAAATGCTTTGGGGTAGTAGTTATTTCGTTCATAGGCAATCACAAATTATATTAAATTCCTGCAATGTGCAGACAGAGGAATGCAGTGGGAATGGAGAATAACAGGCTGTCTGCTCTGTCGAACATGCCGCCGTGACCGGGGATAAGATTGCTGAAATCCTTAATGCCGATATAACGCTTAACAAGAGACTCTGCAAGGTCGCCGATCTGACCAAAGGTAGAGGCAAAGAAGCAGGTGATAATTAAGACGGAAAGTGATATTTCGGGGAACAAGCCTAAAATATGGAAAAGCCAGCCTGTTAAAACAGAGGAAAGAGCACCGCAGATGCAGCCTTCAATACTCTTATTGGGGCTTACATCAGGGGCAACCTTGTGCTTGCCGAAGGCCATACCGCCGAAGAGTGCGAAGCTGTCGCATACCCATGCGGAGAAAGCGCCCAGCACAAGGGATGGAAGCCACAGCTCGTGTACGCTTATCATCATTAAAATTCCGAAAAGGAGGCAGGGATAGGCAATTCCGGCAAGGGTATACATTGCGCCGGCGCCGCTGACCTTTTTGTGGACTATACCTGAGAAGAGTGCCAGATAAACACCAAGTGCGGAGCAGGCAATAAATATAATAGGGCCTGCATGAGTGAGTGCAAGCACTGCCTGAAGGGCCACATAAACGTACATAACCCATGCACAGCAGTAAACTTCCATTTTTTCCAGATTGTGGCTGAGCTCATAGGCACAGAAAATACCGGCTACGGCAAAGAAGAGCACCCTTGTAGCCTCAGACAGAAAAACACAGGTCGCACTTACAACAAGAAGCACGATAGCTGAGATAACTCTTTTTTTCAATGAATTGTCCCTCTTTCTTTTCTCTTGGGTCAAACCCGTAATTAAAGCAAGAAGTTCGGCGGTGCGAACTTCTTTTTACAATATAAAGATAACATATTTTTTACTTTCGCTCAATATGCAAGTTATGATTTTTGCGAAAATGAAATGGAAAGCGGATAATTTTAACAGTTTATTTACTGTTTTCGCTTCTGACGATATTTTTTTGAGTTCCGTTTGCATAAAGATAGTAGCGCCGCTTACCTTTTGCCTTATTGCCGAACTCTATGGCTTCCTGCGGGCAGATTGCAATACATGCCATGCACTGAGTGCAGTTTCCGTGCCACTGGGGTTTACCGTCCTCCAAACTGATATTGCACAGCGGGCAGATGTTTTCGCATTTTCCGCAGCTTATGCAGTTATCATCAGCAGAAAACTTTTTGTCGTTAACAAAAATCTTGTAGAAAAGATTATTGAGCTTTGTGAGATTGGGGCTGCCGGCGTTATTGTCGCTTATGGTTTTTCCGAAGTGAATAAGTCTGCCTGCGCTCTCAATCTGGGAGATTGCGGCTCTTATTATGCCGTGTGCCTCGTCATATGAGGGGGCTTTAAACATGGTTATGAAGTTTTCCGGCATTTTAACAGAACCTAAACCCATGAAATCAAGCTCCAGCTCATGGCAAAGCTCCTGGGCGTGAGTATAGGCAGCGCCGGTTCCGGTGCCGCAGGTGAGATAAAAATATATCTTTTTCGTGCCCTCAAATCGGCTTTCTCTTATGAATTTTTCCACAACTCTGGGTATGCGCCAGCAGTAGGTTGGGCATACGATAACAAAGGAGCTGTCAGATTTGAAGCTGTATTTTGCGGCGTAAGGGTCCTGTATTCTCTGGCGCATAATATCATTCATGCAGACAAGCTCCTTGCCGCTCTGCTGGGAAAGTATGGAAGCTGCGTAGCGGCTGTTGCCGGTACCGGTATAGTATAAAATCATGATGGCCCTCCGTTAAAAGTTGTTATGTTAATCATAGCACAACAAAAGTACTTCTACAAGCAAAATAAGATTGGTGTTGAGGGAAATTTACGCATGTGTTATTATATAGAAGTGCTGATAATTCAAGGATTACGGGAGTGATTTATAATGTATAAAGATGGAAAAATTTTCCTCGCCAAATCGGATCACGAGCTCTATCTGGAGCCATCCATGGCAAACCGTCACGGCCTTATTGCAGGCGCTACGGGAACAGGAAAAACTATAACAATGAAGGTAATGGCTGAGAGCTTTTCTGATATGGGTGTGCCTGTGTTTATGGCAGATGTAAAGGGCGATTTAAGCGGAATGTGCATGCCCGGTGTTCCCTCAGATGAAATGCAGGACAGAGTAAATCTGCTTGGACTTATGGACTTTGAGCTTCACGGCTACCCCACAAGATTCTGGGATGTTTTCGGTGAAGCTGGTCATCCGGCAAGACTCACCGTTTCCGATATGGGACCGGTTCTTCTGGCAAGACTTCTAAATCTTACTCAGGTGCAGAGCGGCGTATTGGATATAGTTTTCAGAGTGGCAGACGATAATGGGCTTCTGCTCCTTGACCTTAAAGACCTGAGAGCAATGCTGCGCTATGTGGGAGACAACAGAGAGGAGTTCACTACCTCCTACGGTAATGTATCCACCGCCAGCATAGGCGCAATTCAGAGAGCTTTGCTCAGGCTTGAAGATGAGGGCGGAGAGGTGCTTTTCGGTGAGCCTGCCCTTGACATAAGAGACTGGATGCGTACCGACCGTGACGGCAGGGGATATATAAATATTCTCTCCTCCCGCCGCCTTATCCGGAGCCCTATGGTTTATGCAAGCTTTCTGCTGTGGATGATGACTGAGCTTTTTGAGAGACTGCC
>JAHHRQ010000112.1 GCA_020025715.1 Oscillospiraceae bacterium
ATAAGAGAGGAATGGTCAACCATGTATCTGTTCCTTCTCATCATGCAGTCCGGCGTATAATTAATCTGCAATACAGTCACTTTGTCACAGGCATCTATTATTTTATTGTATCTTATGCGCTGCTCTCGCGACCATCTATCCGGCTGAGTACCGCAGGGAATTGCGGCTTCAAGGCTTATATCGCTGTATAATTCTTTCAAAGCCAGAACGGCTTCTGCAAAATACATGTCACAGCCGATAGCCATGCCGGAAATAAAGTGGCGGTATCCGCTGTTATATATTTCAATAAGCTTTTGTGACAACTCGTCTTTTAATGCAAGACAACGCTCGTCATTTTCATTCCGCCCCCAAGGCAGTTTTGAAGGCCTGTGGCCGGTAAAGCAGCAGCTCAGTTCTCTATCGTACATTTTCGTCTCCTTTTACCCATTTTTTTCACATGTTATTTTATGACAAAAAAAGGGACTTGTCAAAATAATATTGCGGTGCTATAATGAAACCGTCTTCAGGGCAGGGTGTGATTCCCGACCGGCGGTAAAGTCCGCAAGCCGAATGGCATGAACCGGTGAGATTCCGGTACCGACAGTATAGTCTGGATGAGAGAAGATAATGAGCGAAGCTTGTCGAGCTCTTTATTTTATAATTTCTTGCCCGAAGATTTAATATCTTCGGGCATATTTTTTTGGAGGAAAAAATGGAAAACTTTAAATTTGTACTCACGTGTGTCGCTATCTTTGCGGCTATAATTCTGGTCGCATCCATGCTTGAGAAATTCGTCTGCAAAGACAGAAAACGCTTTTCAAGCACCCACTACATAAGCTATACCAGTATCTTTGCTGCTATGGCCGGAGTTCTGATGCTTATTGAAATTCCTCTGTTTTTTGCCCCCGGCTTTTATAAGCTGGACTTAAGCGAACTGCCTGCCCTCATCTGCACCTTCTATCTGGGACCTGTGGCCGGTGTTGTCTGTGAGCTGCTGAAAGTTGTTATTAAGCTCCTGCTCAAGGGAACTTCCACTGCCTATGTGGGTGACTTTGCAAACTTCTTTGTGGGCTGCTCCATGGTTCTGCCCGCCAGCGTTATATACCACGCAAAACCCGGTAAAAAGAGTGCAATTATCGGTCTGGTAGCCGGTACTGTCATTATGACTATTTTCGGCAGCCTTTTCAATGCTGTTTATCTGCTGCCTAAGTTCTCCGAACTGTTCGGAATGCCTATGGAAGCTATAATCGGAATGGGCAGCGATGTAAACGGCGCTATAAACAGCGTAAGTACTCTGGTGCTCTTTGCAGTTGTTCCCTTTAACCTTCTCAAGGGTGCAGTTGTGTCTGTTCTTACTTTCCTGCTCTATAAGCGTATTTCTCCTATTCTTCATAAGAGCGATGAAAAATTACAGAAGAAGGCCTGAAATATACGGTAAAAGGCAAAAAATATATACTTGAAATTTGCTCCTGAAAAAGGTAAAATATAGGTAAGAAATAAAACTATAAAAAGCATTGAAAGGAGCGATAGCTGATGATTATTACCGTCGGCAGACAGCACGGCAGCAATGGACGCGACATTGCGAGAGCCCTTGCTGAAGAACTCGGATACACCTGTTATGACAAGGAAATCGTAGATCATGCAGCAGAAGATTCCTGCTTTAGCAAGGAAATTTTTGACTCAAATGATGAAAAACGCGTTTCTCCTTACATTTTTCCCACTTCCCATTACATGGGTATGTATGACATGGGAATACATGAGAGCTTCCGCCTCAGTATGCAGGTTGCTTCCGCTCAGTTTGACACCATAAGAAAGCTTGCTGATAAAGGAAACGGCATTTTCGTCGGTCGCTGCGCTGACTATATTCTGAGAAACCGGAAAGACGTTCTCAAAGTGTTCATTATGGCAGACGAGGACTTCCGAATTCAGACAATTATGAAGCGTAAGGATCTGAATGCAGATCAGGCAAAGAAACTTATAAAAGAAGTGGATAAAGACCGTTCCAGCTATTATAAGTATTACACTGATCAGATCTGGGGCGATGCCAAGAATTTCGATGTATGTATAAACAGCGGCAGACTTGGTGTTGACGGCTCTGTTAAGGTCATTAAGGCCTGCCTTGAGACCCTCAAGTAAAAATTACATAAGCAATACCGAGCGCGGCTTTCGTATGAGAGCCGCGCTTTTCTATGTTTAGCATATAAAAAGGAGCTTATCTAAGGTAAGCTCCTTTTTAGTTATTTAATTAAAGCTGTCAGAGCTGTCTCTGAACAGCCTCTCAATACGTGCTTTTAAAGCCTGATTTTCCGGACGTCTGAGTTCCGGGTCTTTTTCCAGAAGTGCGTCAGCGGCGGCCTGAGCCCGATGCAAAATCACGGTGTCAGCGCCTAAATCTGCAATATGGGTCTGCGGCAGACCGTGCTGTCTTGAGCCGAAGAAATCACCGGGCCCGCGAAGCCGCAGGTCTTCTTCGGAAATCTTGAATCCGTCATTTGTTTTGTGCATAATAGAAAGCCTGGCTCTTGTATCCTCATTATCTGAATCAGAGACAAGAACGCAGTAGCTCTTATAGGGGCCGCGGCCTACTCGTCCGCGGAGCTGGTGGAGCTGACTTAGCCCGAAACGCTCTGCATTTTCCACTATCATTAAAGCGGCATTAGGTACATCCACGCCAACCTCTATGACAGTTGTGGCAACAAGAATATCTATATCGCCCTTTGCAAATGAGGCCATTATTTTTTCCTTGTCCGCGGGTTTCATTTTGCCGTGTACACAGGCGGTTTTTAAATTGGGGAAAAGAGCGGAAAGCTCTTTTGCGTGTTCTTCGGCAGATTTAAGCTTTACCGGAAGCTCATCATTTTCCTCAACCATGGGACAGACCACGAATACCTGCCGTCCCTCGCCGGTGAGCTTTAAAATGAAGTTGTTGAGCCGCTGCCTGTAACTTTCATCTACTGCAAAGGTGTCTACCTTCTGCCTTCCCGGCGGCATTTCATCTATTATGGAAACGTCCAGATCACCGTAAAGTATAAGCGCCAGAGTGCGGGGAATAGGAGTAGCGGACATTACAAGCACATGGGGATTGCTGCCTTTATTTATAAGGGCTGTGCGCTGATTTACACCGAAACGGTGCTGCTCGTCGGTGATAATAAGACCTAAATTTTTATATTCAACATCGGCACTGAAAAGGGCATGAGTACCGATAATAAGGTCATAGTCACCGTTTAAAAGCCCCTGCTTAACAGCTCGCTTTTCTTTAGCAGTCATGGAGCCTGTCAAAAGGCCGGTTTTAATGCCGAAGGGGGATAAAAAGCCGTTTAAAGTCTCAAAATGCTGCTGCGCCAGAATTTCGGTAGGTGCCATGAAAGCACTTGAATAACCGTTTTTATGGCAGAACCATATTAAAGCGGCGGCTACAAGAGTTTTACCGCTGCCCACATCACCCTGCAAAAGTCTGCTCATTTCACGGCCGGAGTACATGTCATCAATAGCTTCCGCTATGCAGCGGCGCTGCGCTCCGGTGGGAGAGAAGGGGAGTGAGCTGTAAAACTCATCCATATTCGCCCTGCACATTTTGATTCCCTGATTATGAACTCTGCTTTTCCTTATGCGGCTTAAAGCACAGGAAATAATAAA
>JAHHRQ010000113.1 GCA_020025715.1 Oscillospiraceae bacterium
AGAGAAGATTATGTACGAAGCTAAAAAGACTGTGGAAAAGCTTTATAATTAAAACATAATACAGGTACTTTTACCGCCCGAATGTTGAAAACTCAATGTTCGGGCATTTTTATGCTTTGAAAATAAATAAGAAAATGCTTAATTAAGTATTGACTTAAATAGAAAAATACGATATTATTAAGCAACTGCTAAATTAAACATAAACTTAAATGAATACAGGGGGATAATATGGCATCTAAAAGATTTGCTCAGGTGGGCGATTATTGTGTTGCCTGCGGCAGCTGTGTAAAAGTCTGTCCCATGGGCGCAATAAGTGTGTGGAAGGGCGTTAAAGCGGTTGTTGACACTGCCCGCTGCGTAGGCTGCGGAAAATGTGCAGGGGAGTGCCCTGCCGGAGCGATTGAGCTTTTAAACAGGGAGGATAAGGCATGAAAAAGCAGCAGAAGCACTGGTATGATTACCTGTGGATAGTTACACCCATATATCTGGGACTTGGATTTTTCAATATAATGTTTGCATGGATAGGTATGATATTTTTCTGCCTGCCTCTTTTTATTGCAATTTTCGGCGGCGGAAAGCTCTATTGCAACCGCTACTGTGACAGAGGCCAGTTTTTGCAGCTTTTAGGCAGCAAGCTGAAGCTTTCGAGAAATAAGCCCACACCAAACTGGATGCGCTCCAAAGCTTTCCGCTACGGCTTTCTGATTTTCTTCTTTGCAATGTTTTTCCAGATGCTCTATGTTACCTATCTTGTGGGAAGCGGAGCGGAAAATCTCCGGCAGGTGGTGAAGCTGTTCTGGACTTTTAAGGTTCCATGGCAGTGGGCCTATCACGGTACAGCTGTTGCACCGTGGGTGGCGCAGTTCGCTTTCGGATTTTACAGCATGATGTTGACATCTACTCTCATAGGCTTTATAGTAATGGTGTTTTATAAGCCGAGAACATGGTGCGTGTTCTGCCCCATGGGAACTACCACTCAGCTTATATGCAAGGCTAAGGCCGGAAAATGTAATGTGACCGAGGGCGGATGTGCGGGCTGTACCTCCTCCTGCTCGGCCGGGAGTAAATAATGAATGAAAAGGCAAAAGAAATTGCGGCGCTGATGGGGCTGCTTGCAAATGAACACAGACTTTTAATACTTTGCGCTCTGCTTAAAGGCTCATTGACGGTAGGGGAGATTTCCGAATATGTGCCGGATATTTCCGCACCGGCGCTCTCACAGCATCTTCATAAGCTCCAGACGGCAGGGCTTATAAGCTCTGAAAAAAAGGCTCAGTTTATCCGCTATTCCATTGCGGATAAGAGAATAGAGAGCATAATTGACCTGCTGAGGCGGGAATACTGCGAAACAATGTAAGTATAAACAAAGGTCCGACACCGTTTAGGTGTCGGACCTTTTGCTTAAATTTTCTTTTTGAAAGCTGTATAGAATACTGCGGCTCCCGTGCCGCTCAAAAGGAGAAGTGCTGCCCAAAGTGCGGTGCTGCTTTCATCGCCGGTTTTGGGGATTGAGGGGTCAGGCTTTGGTGTCGGCTTGCAGATTTCTTCCGCTGTGAACACCCAGTCAACTTCACCGATGCGGCTTTGAAATTCATTTCCCAGCTCCAGAGGGACGCTCAGCGTGACAACAAGCTCAGTACCGGAGTTTTTCGGGAAACTGCCCAGAAGCACATTTTCTTTTAATCCGTCAAGCTGCTCAGGACTTGCTTCAAAGAGAATCTTATCTCCCTGCGTTACCCGCATGGAAAGCTGAGAGAGAAAATCCTGCATTGTGGGAAGGTCTGTTTCTGCGGCAACATTTGCACTGAGCGGGTTTTGAGCATCATGGGCAACTGCGCGGATATAAATTTTTACCGTGTCTGCATCGCGAAAGCTGTTTTTTATCTTAATGGTCTGGCTCAGCTCGTCACCGGGCATTACGTCCTTGAAATTTCCGAAAAGGTCGCTGGAGCTGTACTTGCTGCCGTCCAGAAAAACAAACTTTTCAGCGCCGCCCTCATATTTGACGGATGAATCTGCAAAGGCGCTTGTGCCAAGGATAAGCATCATGGATAAGACGAGAGCGGAGACAATTTTTAAAATCTTTTTCATTTCCGTACCTCCTTATGCTTCTGTCCAAACGCCGGCGGCGGGATCGTAGTTCATGTTCCATGCGTATTGGGAAGGACTGACCGGATTTTCGTCAGTGCCGAAATTGCCGGATGCCTGCACTGACTGAGCCATGATGTTTATTTCCATGCCGGTATAGTCTACATCCTGAGTGAACAGATTGGAGGTTTCACCGTTTGGCTGAACTATGCCTTTATAATAGTAGAAACCGTTTACACAGTCCCAGTCGGTACTGTTTACAGGCAGAGAAATAGGATCGCCGTCAATAATGTTTCCTGCCTCGTCAATGCGGTTTGCTGTAATGCTCAGCCGGATAAGGGCGGGGAAATTTCCGGTATTTTGAATTGTTACGCTTTTCTTTACCTGTCCGTCCAGTTTTTCTTCCGGGACTATGGGGACTGAGCCTTTAGCGAAAGAGTTATTCACAGGGCCGGTTTTGAAAGAAAGCCATGCGAAAGTTCCGCCAATGGTGAGTGCGCTTATAAGCAGAAGAGAAACGATAAGCAGAAAATATTTTCTGCCGGACGAGGGCTTATGATTTGCTGTGTGCATTGCTCAAATCCTCCTTTCAGCCCGCCGCAACAGGGACTGTCTCACTGATGTTTCGTACAAAGCAGTCGCCGTTTTCAGGCACAGGCCCGGATTTTAAAGTGTTTGTGACTGTTACTTCTCCGTTCGGGGAGCCGCTGCCTATCTCTACACTTTGCGGGCTGCCGGAAACATCATATTTCCATGCCCAGTTAGAATTTTCCATGACAGTGTAGCTGCCTGCCGGAAGTCCGGAAAGGGTGAGAGTTTCTCCGTTGGTTAAAGAGACGGTTTTAGTAAATCCATCCGGCCCTGTAACGCTAAATATGAAGCCTTCGTCAGCTCCGGCATTTCCGCGCTTTGTAATTTTCAGCGTTCCGGATATGACTTTAACGGTAAAATCGTGGTTAGAGTCTTTACCGTCGGGATTTATAATCGTTGAATATTCTGTCACATCCTCGCCGTCTGCGTTCACCTTAATTTTTACATCAGTGTCGCTTGTGAATTTCCCAGCCTCAGGACTGTAAGAGAGAGCGACAGCGGGGGCGGTGCCGGTCATTTTTGCAGGGTCGGCAGGCTCTGCACCGTGAAGCCACTTGACTTCGTTCTGAATGTTATCCTTATAATCCGCTGTTTCACCGAGGAATATCACGCTGTCATTGCAGTTGATTTCCGGTTTATAAACAAAAATATCTGCGCTGCCTGAAAACTCTCTGCCGCTTATGCTGCCGGAGGTTTTGGGCGTTACATTCAAGTTTACTGTATATTTTGTATCTGCCTTTATGCCGTTTATATTTGGAGATTCAGGCTCTGCGATAGTTACGAATGCTTTCTGCCAATCCTCAACGGGGTTTGCAGGGTCATTCAGCACGGTGCTGCCGCACTTAAT
>JAHHRQ010000114.1 GCA_020025715.1 Oscillospiraceae bacterium
GAAAATCCTGCCATAAGCGGCCTTTGAGCAAATATTTTTTAAAGGCGTATATTTTTTACCTCCCAAGGCAAGAATAGGAATGCAAACCTAAATATGCAAACGGAGGTTAAGCAAATGAGCGATAGAAATTCCGGCGGAAAGCTGGAGAGGTTTTTCGAGGGTAAGGGCTTTTACATAGTCCTTTTCCTGTGTGCAGCGGTTATCGGCGTTTCTGCATGGATGCTGGCGTCAGGAAACAGGACTATGTTAAAGGAAGCCAATGAGGCAAACAGACCCAGACTTGACAACAAAAAGGTTGAGACTGTGATTCTGCCCCCTGCAAAAGAGGAGGTAAGACCTGTTATAAATCCTGAGCCTCCTGTAAAGCCTGAGGAGCCTGATGAACCCGAGGTAAAGGCAGAGCCCGTTGAGACTGAGGCAGAGCCGGCAGAGGAGACAGCAGAGGTCTTTGAGGAAAGCACAGCTGACAGCAATGTTTATATCTGGCCCCTTACCGGCGATCTTGAGCGTGGTCACTGCACCGACCAGCTGAGCTACGACATGACCTTGCATGACTGGCGCACCCATGAGGGTATAGACATCCTCTCTCCCATGGGCAGCACCGTAACAGCAGCCCACGGCGGCACTGTGGAGAGCATATATGAGGATTCTCTTTACGGCACCTGCGTAAGAGTAGCCCACGGTGACGGCACTGCAAGCATTTATGCAAATCTCTCTCAGCCCTGTGCGGTAAACGAGGGTGACGTGGTTGCAGCCGGTGATGTGATAGGTGCTGTGGGAAATACAGCCATATGCGAGAGCGGACAGAGCAGCCACCTCCATTTTGCCATTGAGGTAAACGGAGAGAGCGTTGATCCCCTTCAGTATCTGCCTGCATAAAAGAAAAAAGGACGCTTATGCGTCCTTTTTTTATTAGTAGTTGGATAGTGCTTCGGCAAGATAGGTGCCGTCGTTTTCCGAAACCGTAAATCTGATGTTCAGCTCCTCACGGGCGCTGCCGCCGGCGCTTACCGTGTCGGTGGCGTAGCTGTAATCCACAAGGTAGCAGTCACCCAGATCGGAAATAAGATTTATATTTCTTGAAACAATGTCGCAGGAATAAACGGTGGTGTAACCGAATGACCAGAAGGCGTTATACATGCGGTCAAGCAGAGGGCTTTCCGGCTTTACAATCTGGGCGAGATAATCGTAGTTTCCGTACTCGTTCTGGTTTGTGTTTGCACAGAAGAATACATATCTGTCCACAAATTCGTCTGCAAACTCGCTTATTTTCTCAGCCTTAGCCGGGTCGCAGTTATCCAGATAATAAGCTTCGTTAAGCTTATCCTGAGAAACCTCATTGCCCTTTCCGTCTTTTATAACTACCTCTGCATCGCCTATGTATTTTCCGCTTTCATAGTGTACAAGCATTGGCAGATTGTCGTAGTGCTCATAAAAGCCGGAGAGAGTTTCGTACTGTACGGCAGAGTCGGTAATATAGCTCTCGTCAAGCTCAACGCCGTTTACGAAAAGCTTATAATCCTCAGGCAGTGTCATTTGAACTGAGCCGGTAAAGGCGGAAAAATCAAAGTTTTCCTCTGCAACATCCCAGAAGGTAAGGCCGAAGGTGTGCTTTTCGGAGGTTTTAAGCCCTACATAGCCTATGCACTGGTCATCTGAATAGAGATTATAGAAAAGCTCGCCCTGAGAGCTGCGCTTTGAATCCTTGCGGCAGGTCATGGACTGCATCCGGGCACTGAGCCTGTTCATGCTTTCCTCCCGGCTTTGGAGATTTTCGTCAAGCAGGCTTAACGCCTGCTGGCCGCTCTCTGTAAGCCCCTGCTTCCGGAGGTCGTCTATGTAATTTAAAACAGTTGTATCCGGTCTTGACTGCTCATAAGCGTGGAGGAAAGCATAAAGTACAGATAGGGCTATAAGTGCTATCAGTACGAAAATTCCAACATATATGAGGAGACCTTTCCGGAAGGATGACATTTTTTTAGTTTTGCTCATGACCGGCCCTCCTTCAAAACTACAAAGCTTGAGGGTATATCTCTTATACCTATAACTGAGGCACAGTTATTGATATATTCTCCGTTATACCACATAAGGCTGGAGGAACCGCCGTCCAGATTGCAGGCGTTAACCGCACCGAAGGAGAGCATAATGTCAACCTCGTCTGTGTATGTAGCGCCGATGCTGGAAGGCTGTCTGCCGTCTATGACAAGCATTAAAATTGCGCCGTCTGAGCGCTGGCCTATGGCAGTTCTGGGATTAAGACCGCTGACCAGTGCGCCGCTTGTATCCTGAGGCTCACCGTTTGCTACAAGCACCGGGCCGTAGCCGACACCCTCCTGAATATCCCATTCATCAATCTGAGAGCCGGAGGTAAAGCCCACATGGAGGATATAGTTGCTGTCTATACCCACAAATCCGTTACCTACGCCTGAGCCGCCGTAATAAACATTACCTCTGGAAACTATGCAGGTATCGGGGATACTGCCGTTTCCGCCGCCGTTTATGTCTAAAAATCCGCCGCCGTTGATTGCGGCAACTGCGTCCTCCCTGAGGGCAAATTCCTCAACTGTGCAGCCGGCAGTGCCCAGAAGCTCCGGGGCGCAGCCCACAACCACTCTTGAGGGGTCGAGAACTATCATCATTTTGCCGATATAACCCTCGCCTGCAACGGGGACGATAATAATTCCGTCGCCGTCATCATCCACATAGCCCCATTCGTCTGCAACAGGCTCTGTACTGTCAGAGGAAAGGGAATTCATGGCTATAAGGGATGTGTCGGTTTCCTGAACCTCGCCTGCGGGGCGGGAAACAATTTCCTCAATCTCCGCATCTGAGAGCACAAGATTTGCGAGAAAGCCTATGGCGCTGGTTTCACGGACGGAGAGAACGAAAAGATCTCTTGCCGAGTCCGAGGGACCTCTGCAAACAAGGAGCATTACCGAGTATAGAAAGGCCACAATAAGTGCAACAGTAAGGAAAAACACGCCTAAAATACGGAGAAGGTATTTAAGGGCATTTTTCCCGCGACCGCTTCCGGTATTCTTCATTTCTTCCATATTATCACCTTAAAATTAGTCTGATAATACTATAATAGTAGCTTATCCTTTCCTTGTCAACAATAAGCAAAAAAAGGACAAATTATAGAAAAATTAAGAATACAACACGAAAATGTGGGTAAAACAGAAAAAGGGGATGAAACAGAAAAAGATGATGAAACAGAAAAAGAGCCAGTACAATGTACTGACTCTTCTGGTGACCCGTACGGGACTTGAACCCATGTTACCGCCGTGAAAGGGCGGTGTCTTAACCACTTGACCAACGGGCCATTTGAAAGGCGCAGATTTTGCTGCGCCTTTATTTGGTAGCGGCACCTGGATTCGAACCGGGGACACTGCGGGTATGAACCGCATGCTCTAGCCAACTGAGCTATGCCG
>JAHHRQ010000115.1 GCA_020025715.1 Oscillospiraceae bacterium
GCTCCGCTGCTTGGCAGCCAATGAAGCTCCACGCAGAAAACAAGTATAAGCAGCAGCGCATACCAGAATTCCGGTATGCAGCAGGTAAAGGTTCCGAGCTTGCAGAGAAGCTTGTCTATCCATTTATCCTCGTTCCATGCACATATAATTCCAAGAGCAAGAGCACTGATAAAAATAAATATATAGCCTATTCCGCCCAGGATAAGAGTGTTTACCGCTCTTTTTGAAATAACGTCTAAAACGTCCTGCTTGTATTTATATGAAATGCCGAAGTCACCCTGCAGGGCACTTTTGATCCATTTGCCGTACTGAACGTATATGGGCTGGTTTAAGCCAAGCTTTTCTCTTGCTGTTTCTTTTTCTTCAACGCTCATTTTCTCAACTCTCTCCCCATAATATGAGCGGAGCGGGTCGCATGGAGTAAGTCTGGATATATAAAAGACCAGAAGAGACAATACAAATACGCTAATTAAAAAGATTAAAAGTTTGGAGCCGTAATATAGCAGCTTGTTTTTCCTGTAATTCATTTTATTACGCCTCCGTCAGCACAAAATGTTCCGGCCTGACCTCAGTAAAATTGCCCTTTGCCGAAAAGTCCATAGCTTCAAAATCAATTCTCTGCCGCTGCTTTTCTATAATCGGGTCAGGTACGGGAATGGCAGACATAAGGGCTTTCGTATATGGATGCAGGGGATTAGAATAAAGCTCCTTTACCGGCGCAAGCTCAACCAAAGTGCCGCGGTACATAACTCCGACTCTGTCGCAGAGGTATTCCACCATAGAAAGGTCATGGGCGATAAAAAGAATTGAAAATCCATGTTCCTCCCGCAGGTGCTTAAAAAGATTTATAATCTGGGCCTGTATGGACACATCAAGAGATGCTATGGGCTCATCTGCCACCAGAAGCCGCGGTTCCATAGAAACCGCCCTTGCAATGGCAACGCGCTGTCTTTGACCCCCTGACAGCTCTGAGGGGTATTTATTAAGATAGCTCTCATCCATGCCCACATATTTAAGCTGAAATGCGGCCTCATCGTAGTAAGTTACCCGCTTCGGCTTTATATGATGTATGCGCATAGGCTCTGTAATAATATCGCAGACTTTCATGCGCTGGTTAAGACTGGAAGCGTTATCCTGAAAAATCAGCTGCCGTTCTCTCTGCAATTTCTTCCTATTTGCTTTGAATTCCTCCCTGTCCATGCAGTCTATGCCGTCATAAATGATTTTCCCCTCATGGGGCTTATATATATTCATTACACAGCGAGCAAGGGTAGATTTGCCGGAACCGGATTCACCCACAAGGCCGAAAATCTCACCCTCATTTATGTTGAAGCTTACATTATTTACTGCCTTAATTGAGAGCTTTTTCGTAAGCTTGAAGCTGTGGCTTAAATTCTGAATTTTAAGTATAGGCTCAGCCATTAAGTTTACCTCCCACCGGTCTTTTAATTTGTGGTGCTCTCTCATCCAATAGCCATGTGGCCGCATAGTGAGTGTCCGACACCTTAAAAAGGGGAGGGGCTTCTTCATAATCTATGGCAAGAGCATATTTATTCCGGCAGGCAAAGGCGTCGCCTTTCGGCGGGTCTATAAGTGTGGGAGGCATACCGGGTATGGTGTTTAATTTATCCTTACCTTTGCAAAAAGCGGGCAGGGAACTGAGAAGCCCCCATGTATAGGGATGTCTTGGGTCATAGTAAATTTCTTCCGCAGTTCCGATTTCTACAATTTTACCGGCGTACATTATAGCCACCCTGTCGGCAGCTCTCGCTACCACACCCAGATCATGGGACACTAAAATTGTGGCAGTGTTAAGCTTTTTTTGAATAGCTCTCAGCAGGTCTATTATCTGAGCCTGAATTGTAACGTCAAGTGCCGTTGTAGGCTCATCGGCAAGGAGTATTCTGGGGTTTCCCGCAAGTGCCATAGCCATAACGCTTCTCTGTCTCATGCCGCCGGAAAAATTGTATGGATAGAGTTTGTATCTCTCTTCTGCCCGCTCTATGCCTACAAGCTCCATAAGCTCAATTACCCGCTTGTGTCTTTCTTCCCGACTAAGCTTCCTGTCGCTGTGTATGACAGCTTCTTCTATCTGCCTGCCTACACTCATTGTAGGGTCAAGCACAGTCATAGGGTCCTGAAATATCATGGAAAACAGCTTTCCCCGCAGCTTTCGCATTTCTTTTTCTGTATAGCGGCTAATATCAGTGCCGTTTACAATTATACTCCCGCTCTCGATTACTGCGTTTTTCGGTAAAAGGTGCATTATGCTTTTGCAAAGCATACTCTTTCCGCAGCCTGATTCACCCACCAGCGCCAGAACCTCGCCCTCGCGAAGTGTCAGACTCACGTCACGAACCGCCTGCACCTTTCCGCCAGAGCCGTTAATACTCACGCTCAGGTTTTTAATTTCCAAAATATTCCCCATTTATAACCCCTCTAAACAGCACGAAATTAAGCTCCTTAACTTTCAATTAGCCGGGAAAAGATTTCTCTTTCCCCGGCATAATATTAAGCTTTTGTTTTAATTAAAATGTCCAGTCACACACGTTCCAGAAAATACCTACTCCGTGATGACCTAAAACGGTATCTGTATCAATACCTTTAAGGTTCTTGTCTGCGACATAAACGGCGTCAATGTAGCAGAAGAAAGTGTATGCAGGATTATCTGCCAGAGCTTTCTGGAAGTTTGCATATGCCTCCGCCCGCTTTTCCGGATCATCAGTCTGTCTTGCCTCAGTCAGATATTTATCTACCTGCTCATTTGAATATCCGGAGTAGTTTGCGCCCTTGTCAGTGCCGAACACCTTGTATGTGTGGTCATCAGCGTCAAAGGGAGAGCCCCAGCCTATAATACAGCAATCCTGACCGCCCCAGTCAATTCCCTCAGGGGGAACTGCAGCATTTACATCAAGGCCGATTTCTCTCAGCTGCTGTACGGCAATCTGAGCCATATCAATTCTCACCTGATCGTCAGCATGGGCATTTATTGTAAAGCTTAAACGCTCACCGTTTCTGCACCAGAAGCCCTCGTCGTCCTTTTTGCAGCCTGCATCCTCAAGAAGCTGAACTGCTTTTTCAGGGTTATAGTCGTAATGCTCAACATCCTCGCAGTTGTAGATATTTCTCTGAATGGGGCTGTAAGCAACCACGCCTTTTCCGAGCACTACTGCATCCAGAATAGCCTGTTTATCTATTGCGTAGGAGATAGCAGGGATAATGTCTGCATTCTGCTGCCAGAAAGGATTCCAGAAGTTATAAAGAATACCTCTGTAATCGGATGTCGTCATATCATATAAGGTGTGGTCTTTATC
>JAHHRQ010000012.1 GCA_020025715.1 Oscillospiraceae bacterium
TCTTTTCGGCGGTTTTGCTTGTTATAAGTCCGTTGTCCGGCTTCTTAGGGTCATTAGCGGCTGCCAATATGCTGATTTTGGGCAGAGGAGGGAGAAGCCTGCCTACGTTTGTATAATCTATGGGAAATTCGTATGGTGCAGGTTCGGTATAAACGCCGAGTTTAATGCAGAAGTCTCTCAGCTCAGCAGGACTGAATACCCCTAAGAGAGCGTCCATTTCCTCCTGACTGTGGTTTCCTGCAAAGGCTTCGGCCTCATCCAGAGTATTGCAGTTTAGAAAATCGATTTTCGCAGTATCAAGGTTAAATACAGGCGCTGCTGTATCCACAGCGGCTTCGGGGGAGGATTTAAGCTCTGCAAATCCGGCCTTGAACTGTTCCGGTGTGCCGGATAACAGATTTTCGAGAACAGCGTCTGCGGTATCTGCGGGAAGAAGGCTTTTTAAGAGAGCCTTTAATTCAACTTTAAATACTTCTGCATTTTCACTGTCTTGCAGCTTTTGAAGCTGTTCCGGGCTTAGTTCACTTTCCACCAGCTCACAGAGCCGGAGCTTCAGCTCGTCACTGCCTTTTAAATTCCACAGCATATCTGAAACATTTTCGGGCAGCTGCTCAGCAGGGCTTTCGGAAGGAATTTCCTGATTGCTGTCCTCTGCCGTTTCCTCCGGAACAAGGGGTTCAGACGGTTCAGCGGGGGTCACTTCCTCCACCGGCGGAATTTCCGGCGTTTCAGGTTCCGGAATGACAGTTTCATCAGGCAGGGGAGCGGGAGAGGCTTCAGTGTCGGATATTACAGGGGCGCTTTGCTCCGGTTCGGGAATCTCTGTCTCGCCGCCGTCAGGAACTGCCGCAGCTACCGAAGCTGTTGTCATAATAAGACAAAGCAGGATAGCGATAAACTTGTTAAGTTTCTTATTCATGGCATATCATCCTTTCACCCGACGGCAGGCCAGCCGATGGCATCCGTTACTTTCTGACCGTTGTTATCAGACTGAACAGCATGGGCTGCAATATTGACGCTTATTTTGCTGTTTTTATATTCATTGCCCATATCTTTTGAGAATGTAACCTTGGTAAAAAGAGCTTCACTGGTTTCACCGGGTTTTAAAATCTCGTTATAATAATAGAACCCGTCTTTTTCGGTCCAATGCTCTGTGTTTATGTCAAAGCTTATAAGGGATGCGTCAGCAGTTCCCTCAGGCAAAGCGATAACAGTGTCAACACTAAGCCTTACCCATACTTCATTGCTGCCGGTGTTTGTCACTCTGACAATTTTACTTTCTTCTGCACCCGGAACAAGATTTTCAACATTCTGAAACGGGTGTTCTTTGCCGTCACTGCCTATTGCGGTTTCTTTTAGCTCAATGGCGACGTTTCCTGTGGTGATAACATTATGCGCCTGCTCTTCGGCGGTAAAATAGGCAAGGGTGCCCGCCACCGAAACAGTCAGACAGCAGACAAGCAATGCCGTCACCAGAATTTTCAGTTTTCTCATAAGAACTCCTTTCCTGACCTCATTACAGCTATAATGTACGATATATCTTTTGCTTTTTATGTAATTTTGTGCGGTGGTTTAATTTATATCTGCATAGGAGAACAGCCGAAAGCTCCGGCTGTTCTCCTATGCACTGCCCCGAAGGGCAGCACATAAGTTATGCTCAGGGCTGAGCAGTGGCAAAAACGCCGAAAGCTTCCTGAGGACCGGAAACTCCAATAGCCTGAGACAGGTATGCGTAGAAGTCCAGCTTGGGAGCTGCACCGAGGTCGGCAACATCCTTGGAAACGGTTACCTGATTGTCAGCGAGAATTCCAAGGTCGGCTCTGTTGGTATTGAATTTGAGAGCATCGGTGCCGTTTTCGGAGTATACATAGACAAGACCGCCGTTGGGGCCGGTGACCTGAGCAGTTTCACTCATGAGGGGCATCCATTTTGTGTCAACTGCAAATCCGAGACCTTCGGGAAGGTCGTTTACAACCTCAACAAAGAGATAGCAGAGAGGTGCATTTTCAAGGAAGGTGACGTCCACATGAGGGTCTTTGGGGAGATTTACACCGGGAACCACTGTGTAGTCGTTGCTGGTGACTTCGGGCTCAACAAGCTTGTATGTTCCGTCAGCCTGAATCTCTGCGGTATGTTCTTTGAGGGTGAGACCGTTTTCGGGGATGAGGCCGCCCATTGCGAAGGTGTTGGATACTACTTCGGTTTTTGCGCTGAACAGTGCGAAGGTGCCTGCCACAGACAGTGCTATGACAAGTGCAAGAGCTAATACGATTGTAAGGGTTTTCTTCATTGGAATATTCCTCCTTAAAAAATTTAATATATAATATAGGTACAAAGCCTACTTATATAATACAGTTTCAGACTGTGGCCTTTTATCAGCATTCTTTCTTCCGGCCTGAGATGCTCACAATATCCGGAATGAGCATAAGCAGAGCAAGAAAAGCGGCTGCGGCAATACTTACATAAAGCCCCGGCGGGTTTTGTATATAATTGACTACAAAGCCCAGCTTCGGCAGGGAAAATACAGGCTCACCGATAATACTGCTGCTGTGTACCGGATTTGCATCGGCAGTCTGGTTTGCATCGCCCTTTGTTATGCAGTAAAAGCCGGAAGGGTCATTTTCATCCGGCAGAATTTCAGCTATTCGGTGGGTGACGATAATGCCGCCGCTGATTTTGAAGGTGATAACATCGCCCGCCTCCAAGCTTGACAGATCAGGCTTTTTTACATACAATAATGAGCCTGTGGTGTATTGCGGTTCCATGGAACCTGATAGTATGGTATAAACATCAAGTCCTATAAATCTGCCTGCAAAAAGAAGCAGCGCCAGAAGAACAACGGCAATTACAATAAGCATTGAACATATATTCCAGATTTTCTTTAAAGTTTTGCTCATATTAACGTCCTTTGAAAATTATGTTTAAAAATGCACCTTGCGGGAAATAACAAAAGAGCTGAGTATAACATTTTCGCAGAGTTTGATACTCTGCGAAAAACTTTTTGACATCGAATATTTGCGATGCAGACCGAATGTCATTCAAAAACCTAAGACCGCCAGCTTTTTTATGTTTTCCCGCTTTTGCTCCATGGTGCTGTGAACATAGCGGTTCAGAGTTATGCTGGTATTGGCGTGACCCATGATTTCGCTGAGGGTCTTTATATCAAAACCTGCTTCTATGCACCGTGTAGCGAAGGTATGGCGGAGAGTGTGGAAATGCACATCCTCCAGTCTGCAGCAGGCAGCATATTTTTTGAAACGGTACTGAAGGCATCTGGGCTCCATATAATGTATATTCCCCGTAAGCACAAAATATTCCTGATTTTCAGGCTGCATTTTTCCGCACAGAATCAGAGTTTTGTCGGTAAGGGGGATAATGCGGTTGGATGAGTCGCTTTTGGGAGAATCTATGATAATTTTTGTTCTTTTTTCTCCGGAGTCTGAAACATTATTTGCCCTTTGCATAGTGAATCCTACCCTGAGAAAGCCTTCGTCCATAGAAATATCCTTCCACCTGAGAGCGCACAGCTCTCCGATCCGTATTCCTGTAACCATAGCCAGCAGCACCCCAAAACGGCAGGCATCCATATCTTTCAGCAGATAATCCGAAAGACAACGGGCTTCTCGTCTTGTCAGTACCCGCATTTCTTTTGCCGGAATTCTGGGATAGTTTATTTTTGATACATCCGAACAGGTGTTTTCCAGCTTGTGCGCGTATCTGAGCAGAGCCGCCAGAAGGGTCAATATATCGCGGACGGTTTTTGCGGAGAGGGACTGACTGTATAAAAGACTGTGGGCAAATTTGTCTATATCATTTTCCGAGATGTTTTCAGGGAGACTTGTACCGAAAACGGGGATGATGTGTTTACTTATGATAGATTCATATTTTGAAAAGCTTGAGTGCTTTAATGAAGGCTTTTTCATTGAAAGCCATTGAGTACAGATGTCTGCAAACTGCTTTTTGCGCCGGAACTGTATGCGCCTGTTTTTCATAATTTTAAATATAACTCCTGTAAATATTGGTTTTACAATTTGAAATTACTGAGTATCACTTTTAAAATGACTTTTTGTCCCTTGCAATTACTAAAACGATGTGATAAACTGTACCTGAATTTAAAAAAACTAAATTTTTTCGCAGAGTATCAAACTCTGCGAAAAATGTTTGCCCCGATTTCAGATATTTTCAGACGAAAAAAGCTTTTTATGATCGGCACAATTACAGCAGCTGCTCTGTTTCGGGGTGGCTGCTTTTTGCTTATGTAATATCAGCGGGTGAAGTTCATATTTGGGCTGCATCTTATGCAGGAGGACATGTCATGGAGAAAGACGGAATAAATGACAGAAAATTTGCCCGCTTCTGTCAAGATTGGCTATGCTATAAAAAACCGCTTATCAAAATATCCAGCTATTGTAAATACGAGCAAATAATCCGCCTGCACCTTATTCCGCTTTTCGGTGAGCGGGATTTCGAGGAGATAAGTGAACAGGAGATAAATTATTTCAGCCGTATGCTGTCGGACAGTGTGCAGCTTTCGGATAAGAGTGTAAGAGATATTTTGGGTGTGCTTTCTTCCGTGCTTAGATATTCTTATAAAATAACCCGCAGCCCATACCCTGTGCCTGATATTCACTATCCCAAACTTGCACAAAAGGAAATAAGAGTGCTCTCTCTGGCGGAACAGCATATTCTGATTGACTACCTGACAACGGACATGGATGAGTGCAAATTCGGAGTGTTTCTGGCCATGGTGACAGGTATGAGGATAGGTGAGATTTGCGCTCTACGCTGGGCAGATATATCCATAGATGAGGGAATAATCCGAGTTAGTTCAAGCTTGCAGAGAGTAGTGAATTACTCCCGGAATAACCGAGGAAAAACAGAGCTTGTACTGGGAAAACCGAAAAGCGCCTGCTCTCAGCGCAGCATCCCGCTTACGCGGAGAGGGCTGGAGCTTTGCGCCAAAATGTATAATGAATGCAATGAATATTTCGTGCTTACAGGTACTGCCCACTATATGGAGCCGAGGACGCTTCAGAATAAGTTGAAAAAGTATACGAAGGCCTGTGGACTTGAAGGCGTACATTTCCACACTCTGCGCCATACCTTCGCTACGCGGTGTATTGAAACCGGTTTTGAGATAAAATCTCTGAGCGAGGTTTTGGGCCATGCGGATGTTAATATTACAATGAGGCGATATATGCACTGTTCAATGGAGTTTAAAAAGAAAAATATGGAAAGACTTAATTCTCTGGGATTATAAAAAGCAGCTCCGGACCGATGAAATCCGGAACTGCTTTTGTTGTTTTTGTAAAGAAAAAAGCTCCGGCAGAAATGTAAAAGCATTTCAGCCGGAGCTATGTGGTTTTTAAGTTTTGTTAAACCGCTTCTGCGCCTACATCAATAAACTGACTGCGGTACAGTTCGGAATAGAATCCGCCCTTCTTTAAAAGCTCCTGATGAGTGCCGGTTTCCACAATGTCGCCGTCCTTCATAACGAGGATAAGGTCTGCATCACGAATTGTGGAAAGACGGTGGGCAATGATGAAGCTGGTGCGGCCTGCCATAAGGCTGTCCATGGCTTTCTTTATGGAAAGCTCGGTTCGGGTATCAACACTTGAAGTGGCTTCATCGAAAATCAGTATCTTGGGCTTTGAAACTATGGTGCGGGCAATGGTTAAAAGCTGCTTCTGACCCTGACTTATATTGCCGGATTCTTCGTTCAGCACCGTATCATAGCCCTGAGGCAGGGTGCGGATGAAGTGGTCAAGCTGGGCTGCCTTTGCAGCTTCGATAACCTCCTGATCACTGGCTTCAAGACGTCCATAGCGGATGTTATCCATAATGCTGGCGTTATAAAGCCATGTGTCCTGAAGCACCATACCGAAGGTATCCCGCAGATCGTTTCTTGCAAACTGGCGGAGATCGTAGCCGTCAAGGAGAATTGCGCCCTCACTAACATCGTAAAAACGCATGAGCAGCTTTACCATGGTGGTTTTGCCGGCACCTGTGGGGCCGACGATTGCAACATGCTGTCCCGGCTGAATTATGGCCGAAAAATCGTTTATTATGGCCTTTTCCGGATTGTAGCCGAACTTTACATGGGCAAAAGCAACCTCACCCTTTATAAGCTCGGAGGACAGGGGACTTTCGGGGTCTGCAACCTCCTCTTTTTCATCCAGAAAATCAAATACACGCTCAGCCGCGGCGGCAGTCTGCTGCAAAACATTTGAGATGTTTGCAATCTGCTGAATGGGCTGGGTGAAGTTTCGCACATACTGAATGAATGCCTGAATATCACCTACGGTTATGCTGCCTTTAAGGGAAAGAAATCCGCCTAAAATACATATGCCCACATAACCCAAGTTTCCTACAAAGTTCATGAGAGGCATCATCATGCCGGAGAGAAACTGGCTTTTCCAAGAGGCGTGGTAGAGCTTGTCGTTTATGTCGTTGAATTTTTCTATGCTCTTTTCTTCACCGTTAAATGCGGTAACTACCAGATGACCGCCGAACATTTCTTCAACATGGCCGTTTACCTCGCCTATATAAGCCTGCTGCTTTTTAAAATAGGGCTGGCTGTGCTTTACAACTCTGCTGACGATGAAAACACTCAGCGGCAGTATGCACAGGGCTACCAGAGTCATAAGAGGGCTTATGGTGAGCATCATTACCAGCACACCTACAAACTGGGTAACGCTGGTGACTATCTGGGTCATGCTCTGGTTTAAGGTCTGGGTAACGGTATCAACATCGTTGGTTATGCGGCTTAAAACCTCGCCGTGGGATACACGGTCAAAGTAGGAAAGGGGCATACGGTTGATTTTCTTGCTGATGTCCTGACGCATGCTGTAACTTATGCGGGTTGAAACCTTGGTCATAATAAAGCCCTGTATATAGGATAGGAGGGCGGACAGCAGATAAATTGCCCCTAAAAACAGAAGTATCTGAGCCACAGCGCCGAAGTCAATGCCGCCGGTGCCTGTAAGCTGGGCGATAATACCGTTAAAAAGTTCATTTGTTGCAGAGCCTAAAATCTTAGGCCCGATTATTGAAAAAACAGTGGACGCTATGGCAAATACCATAACCACGATTATGGCGGGCAGATATCTGCTCAGATAGGAAACAAGCTTTCCCATCGTGCCTTTGAAGTCCTTGGCTTTTTCGCCGGGCATCATGCCCCGGCCTTTTCCGTGTCCATGCATTATGCCAATTCCTCCTTTGAAAGCTGGCTTTCCGCAATTTCTCTGTACTCTTTGCAGTTTTCCAGCAGCTCTTTATGAGTTCCTATGCCTACGATTCTGCCCTCGTCCAGAACGATTATCTGCTGGGCGTGCATGATTGTTGAAACACGCTGGGCAACTATCAGTGTGGCGGCGTTTTCCGTACAGCTCTTTAAGGCCTGACGGAGTTTGGCGTCAGTCTTAAAGTCCAGAGCGGAGAAAGTATCGTCGAAAATATATACAGGGGCTTTCTTAACCAAGGCTCTTGCAATGGAAAGCCGCTGACGCTGACCGCCGGAAACGTTTGTGCCGCCCTGACTTATGGCGGTGGAAAGTCCGTCGGGGAGCTTATCTATAAACTCGGTTGCCTGAGCCACCTCTGCTGCCTTATAAAGGCTTTCATCATCGGCGTTTTCGTCACCGTAGCGGAGATTTGAACGTATATCGCCGCTGAAAAGTACGCCGCTTTGCGGCACATAGCCGATATTTGCTCTAAGCTCTTTCTGCGGCAGCTTTCGTATATCAACTCCGTCAAGGCAGATTGAGCCGGAGCTTACATCGTAAAAGCGGGGGATAAGGTTTACAAGGGTGGATTTGCCGCTGCCGGTGGAGCCTATAAAAGCGGTAGTTTCACCGGGGCGGGCGGTAAAGGAGATGTGCTCAAGAACGTTTTCGCCTGCGCCCTCGTAATGGAAGGAAACATCCTTAAATTCAATAACGCCCTTTACATCCTCAGGCAGATGCTCCGTTTCTTCAGCGTCCTCAACGCTGCTGTGACATTCCAGAACCTCGGCAATACGGTTTGCGGAAACCGCCGCACGGGGAACCATTACAAATACCATGCTTATCATAAGAAAGCTCATTATAATCTGCATGGTGTACTGGATAAAGGCCATCATATCGCCTACCTGCATGGTAGCTTCTGCAATCTGATGTCCGCCTACCCAGACTATAAGCAGGGAAACGGCGTTCATAACAAACATCATTACAGGCATCATGGTAGCCATGGCACGGTAAACGAAAAGGTTATTGTCGGCAAGGGCCTTGTTTGCCTTGTCAAAACGCTCCTCCTCAAATTCCTGATTTGCAAAGGCACGGATAACCATCATACCGGAGAGGTTTTCACGGCTGACAAGGTTTAATTTATCCACAAGCTTCTGCATTATCTTGAATTTAGGCATTGCCACCGTGAACATCACAAAGATAATGCCGAAAATAAGTATGCCTGCAAGGGCGATTATCCACGCCATACTGGGGCTCTTGCTCAGAGCCATAATTGTACCGCCTATGCCGATAATGGGGGCATAAAACATGGTGCGAAGTCCCATGGAAAGAAGACCGCGAACCTGCATAATGTCGTTGGTGCTGCGGGTTATAAGGCTTGCGGTGCCGAATTTATCGTATTCATTATTAGTAAAGCCTGAAACATTTGCGAAAATGTCCCGTCTCAAATCTCTTGCAACCCCTGTACCGAGCTTACTGGAGCAAAAGCCTACGCCTATTGCAAAGCAGGCAAGGAGCAGAGTCATAAGCAGCATTTTACCGCCGACTTTAAGAATATAGCTGGTCTGCATTGCTCCGGTGTCAGCCCCCAGCTGAGTATAAAAGCCTTTGGTTAAAATTACTGCGGTCTGGTTAAGAACGCTCTCGGGCATGGATGCGGCTGTATTTACCGCCTCATCGATTTTCTCCTGAGGCATAGAGTCAACCACAGCTAAAAGCTTTAAGATGCTCTCCTCATTCATTGCATTTTTGCCGCTGCTCTCAGCGGGGAGATTTTTTGAAAACTCCATAAGGGCGTAGGCTGCGCGGCTGAAGGCAAGCTCCGTCTGTGCCTCGGCGTCATTATCGGTAGGCTCAAACTTAAAGGTTTCGCTTTCTGCTGCTGCGGGCCAGCGGCGGGTGAAGCTTTCCCAAGCATCCTCATCCATATCTGCTTTGTCTGCCTTAACATAGCAGCTTTCCGCAGCTGCTCTGTCATCAGTGGACATGAAGCGCTCCATAAGTTCCAGAGCTGGAGCGGAAATTACTTCCGGCGCTGCCTCGTTTATACCGCCCTGCTGTATGCCTACATTTACAATATCGCTCATAAGCTTAGGCAGGTTCAAATCTACCACAGACTGACAGAACAGTAAAATTACCATAGCCAGAGCAAAGCCCAGATATGGTTTAACGTATTTCTTTAATTTTGTCATGATTTTTTCTGCTCCTCATTCTGTCCCATATGGGAAACTGCCAGTTCCAGAGCCTCTGCAAGCTGGTTTAAAAGAAAAATCAGCCGCTCGGAGGTTTCCGCGCCTAAATGGTCGGAGGCATCGGAAAGTATGCCGTCAAAACGGTCGCGGGCAAGAAAAAGAACCTCGGTTCCTTCATCTGTAAGCTCTATGCCCGTTATGCGCCGGTCATCCGGGTAAGGCACGCGCTTTACGTAGCCTATGTCCTCAAGCTGCTTTACTCTCTGGCTGAGAGCGGGTAAACTCTGGCTCATGGAGTTTGCAAGGTCACTCAGCTTTACAGGCCGGGGACTTTCATCCTCATGCTGTGTTTTCTGAAAGTGATATATAGTCAAAAGAGTGCCGAACTGGGATTTGCTCAGCGCATCACATGGAATTACGCTGTGCCATGCCCGCCGCACTCTGTCCATACTGCGGAACAGCTCCGCAGTCTGTATTTTGTGACAGTCCATCCTAAAAAACCTCCTCCGGGAAAATACTTAACTTGGATAACTATTAACTTACTTAAGTAATATACGGCAGAAAAAACCGCCAGTCAATAAGGCGGGGGAATTGTTCACAGAAGTTTAAAAGAGAGGGAGTTTGTAAAAATGAAGATTAAAGACATGAAACTGCTGTTTTAAACGATAAATTATTATAATTATTCGGATAATGTTTAAAATTTACAGTATTGCATTTGCAGCCGGAATGGGATAAAATCATTGAGACAACGAAGATTTAATATGTAGATGGCTTAAGGGCAATGCGCCCTAATGGATTTCAGTCAGTGCATAAAGCAAAAAAGGCACTGTGAAAGGTTTCCGGAGTACCCGGAATACCGGATTCCATGTGTTGAAAGCCGGAAAGGAAACTGATATGCGTAAAACCAAGATTATCTGCACCATCGGCCCCGCTTCAAGTGATGAGGCAGTGCTGACAAAAATGTGTGAAAACGGCATGAATGTGGCTCGACTCAACTTCTCCCACGGTGACCACCGGGAGCAGAAGGAGAGAATCGACCTTATTAAAAAAGTAAGGGAGAAAATGAACCTGCCTATTGCCATACTGCTGGACACCAAGGGCCCGGAGTTTCGCATAAAGACTTTTGAAAACAAGAAGATATTTTTAAATGACGGCGATCCCTTCATTTTCACCACCGACGATGTGGAAGGCAATCAGGAAATGGTTTCCGTTTCCTATGCAAATCTCACCGAGGAAATGAATAAGGGAGATATTATAAAGGTAAATAACGGCCTTGTTGTTTTCCGTGTGGAAAAAATTGAGGGCAGCAAAATTTACTGCACCACTCTTACCGGCGGCGAGCTTTCAAACCGCAAGAGTATGAGCTTTGAAAACAAGGTTTTAAAGCAGGAGTACCTGAGCGAGCAGGACAAAGCCGACCTGCTGTTCGGCATCGAAAACGATGTGGATTTTGTGGCTGCGTCCTTTGTCTCCACCAAGTCCGATGTTGAAAGCCTGAGAAGCTTTCTGGATAAAAACGGCGGTAAGGACATTAACCTTATTGCAAAGATTGAAAACCGTGCCGGTGTTGACAACATTGAGGAAATCTGCCAGATTGCCGACGGCATTATGATTGCCCGCGGCGACCTTGGCGTTGAAATTCCCTATGTGGAGGTTCCCGCTGTTCAGAAGTACCTTATTAAAAAGTGCAGACTGCTGGGTAAGCGTGTTATTACCGCCACCGAGATGCTGGAATCCATGATTTACAATATAAGACCTACCAGAGCCGAGATTTCCGACGTTGCAAACGCAGTTTACGACGGTTCTTCCGCAATCATGCTCTCCGGCGAGACCGCTGCGGGCAAATACCCTGCCGAGGCTGTAAAGAGCATGGCAGACATTGCCGAATACACCGAGCAGCACATTGATTACAAGAAAAAGTTTTACCACGCAGAATTCAAGATAAAGAACAATCTGGATGCTATTTCCCACGCCGTATGCTCAATGGCAATAGACGTTAATGCAAAGTGCATTGTTGTTTCCACCCTTTCCGGCACTACTGCCAGGATGGTGAGCCGTTTCAGAGGTCCTGTTGATATTATCGGTATTACCACCAACGAAAAGGCATGGCGTCAGCTCAATATGAGCTGGGCTGTGAGACCTGTACTCAGTGATACTTATTCTTCTCTGGATGTTATTTTCTATAACGCAATGAATATTGCCGCGGAAACTTTAAACCTCCAGCCCGGTGACAACGTTGTTCTTACCGGCGGCACCTTATACGGTGGAGCCAGCCACACCAATACAATTAAAATTGAAACCGTAAGATAAAAAGCAAAAAACTGCCGCAGAAAGCTCTGCGGCAGTTTTTTTATGTTGTTTTATAGCTTAAAGAATAGGCAGGGTGTTTGCACCGTGGGGCATGAGAGTTGCTCTCAGGTCCTTGCCGCCGTTAAGCTCACGGCTCAGTGCCAGTGCCTCGTCAAGAGTAGAGACAACATGAACCTTGGAGGAGCCGAACTCGCTCTGAGGGATGCCGGTTACGGCAATCAGGTTGTAGTTTTCAGCAGTCTGAGCAAACAGATAGCCGATGTAGCCGCCGATTGAGAAATCGGAACGGAGAGCCTTTTCGCGCTCCAGCATGTCGGGGTAATCTGCAATCTGACGTCTGGTGTCCTCGTTGCCGAAGCCCTCGTTGGACTTGGTGACAAGAATAATTGTACCGTTGTCCTCAACAACTTCAAGAGCGTTGCAGAGAGTTTTAACGGTCTGGTAGAAGTTCAGGTCTTTGGGGTAGCCGCCGGCGCTGGCGATTACAAGAGGAGTCTTTTCCTTTACGGGAACGCCGTACATCTTGTTTACCATGTCGCATGCTGCTCTGTGGGCGGTAATCCAGTTACCGGCAAATGCACCGATAATCTCCTGATTGTCGTTGACAACAACGTTAATAAGGAAGCTGGGATGTACCATTGCACAAGCTTCCATCATGTCGGAGTGAACGGGGTTGGAGTCGGAGAGGTTTGCGCTTCTTGCATCGGGATTGGTGCCGCTGCCGAGACCGGGGTTCAGAGCCAGATTGTGGTTCTTCATAATGGTCTCGCGGCCTGCAATACCGGGCAGGATGCTCTTTCTGCCGCCGCCGAAGCCTGCCATGAAGTGGTAGACAACGCCGCCGGTGAGAATGATGTGGTCGCAGTCAAGTGCGCGCTTGTCGAGCCATACGGGAGTGCCTCTCTTGGTGGTGCCGACATAGCGAAGCTCATCCTCGTCAGTGCATACATGGTCAACAATGCGGATTCTGTCATAGACTTCCTGAGTGATAAGACCAACATGCTCTTCCTTGGTCTGACGGCGGTGGGTGCCGGTGGCGGAAATGATAAGAATATCCTCATCGCGGATGCCGGCGCTTTCAAGTTCTTCTATTAAAATAGGAATGTAGGTCTCGGGAGACTGCCAGCGGCGGGTAACGTCGGAGATGATAACGCAGACGCTTTCACCGGGTTTTACTATTTCCTTAAGGGGTTTTGAGTCAATGGGGTTTTCGAGAGCGTGATGGATACGCTGTGCAACAGTCATATCTTCAATCTGGATTTTATTGGGTTCAAGCTCCTGAGCAATAAGCTCCATTGGCAGGTTTACCGGGAATTCCTCCTGGCCGAATTTCATTGCTTCTATCATATTATAATCTGTCCTTTTTTATATGCGGCGAAGCGGTCGCAAGATTTGCGGGAAGTATTATACAACTTTTTACCTTTTCAAACAAGTACAAATAAGAGAAAACAGGGGAGCAGATAAACGCAAAAATGAAGGAGTTTAATTCCTATAAACTTGCTCTGAAAATACACAAAAACGGTTAGAGATGACTAACCAATATGCAAACAAGATGTTAAAAAATAAGACAAAAAATGAATAAAAACAAAATCATGCACTGGAACACGTGCACAATCACAAATAGTTCGTCATTTTGCCGCTTATAATTGCCTAAATTCGGCAAAATTATCATTGACGCAAATGCCTTAAAATGTTACAATGATAGCCGTAATAATTTGAGTTAAGAGGCGCGATATGAAAAAAATTTTTGTCCTTATAGGCAACTACGGCAGCGGTAAATCCGAGCTTGCCCTGAACTTCGCCTTTAAAGCCGCTGAGAGCGGACGTACCGAGCTTATAGACCTTGATATGGTTAATACATACTTCAGACTTACAGAACGCGGTCAGATGACCAAGATGAAAGAAATCCGTCTGGTTTCCCCTAACTTCGCCTGCTCCGGTATCGAGACCCTGAGTGTACCGGCAGAGGTTGCTTCTGCTTTCGCAATGGACTGGGATACGGTTGTGTTTGATGCCGGCGGTGACGCTGTCGGTGCTACTGCACTGGGCCGTTATCATCAGGACTTTATGGCACTTGAGCCTGAACAGCTTGAAGTGCTCAACGTTATAAATATCCGCCGTCCTCTTGCAGGTACTGTTGAAAAGATTATTCACCTTCAGGAGGAAATGCAGATACATTCACGGCTTAAAATCAGCGGCATGATCAACAACACAAACCTTGCCGAGATGACAGGCCCCGATGAACTGAGAGACGGTTACGAGATGATTAAGGAAGTGTCCGAAAAGACCGGCGTTCCCGTTCTCTACACCACCGGTAAGAAAGAGCTTCTGGACATCTTCCTGTCCGAAGGTCATGACCCCAAATATATCGGAACTCCTATGGCTATTGATACCTACATGCGCCGTGACTGGGCAAGCTGGATTGAAAGCCTTAAAGAGCTTCAGCACCCGATTCAGGGCGGAGCACACTGATTTATATCTTCTGCCTGCCCCCCATCGTTTCCCATTTGTATTCCGCCCGCATATGCGGTAAGGATAAAACTATAAAAATGCAAAATTTTATTAGAAAAGAGGTAGAATCATGGTAAAGGTGACAATCAATGAGGTTGTTTGTAAGGGCTGTGGTCTCTGCGTAAGAGCATGCCCTAAAGACGTACTCGCCCTTTCCAAGACCAAGCTCAACGCAAAGGGCTACCACCCCGCGGAGGTAGCTAATCCCGAGGCATGCATAGGCTGCGCTTCCTGCGCACGTACATGCCCCGATGTCGCGATCCGTATAGAAAAGCTTTAAGGAGGAACAAAAAATGGCATTGACTCTTATGAAGGGTAGCGAAGCTATCGCGGAGGCTGCAATTCGTGCAGGCGCCCGTTTCTTCTTTGGCTATCCTATCACCCCTCAGACTGAAATTCCTGAGTATATGTCCGCACGTATGCCCGAGGTCGAAGGATGCTTCCTTCAGGCCGAGAGTGAAGTAGCGGCAATCAATATGGTGTACGGTGCAGCTTCTACCGGCGCACGTGTTATCACCTCTTCTTCCAGCCCCGGCATCAGCCTTAAGCAGGAAGGTATTTCTTACTGCGCAGGCGCACAGCTGCCCTGCGTCATCCTCAACGTTATGCGTGGCGGCCCCGGCCTTGGTAACATCCAGGCTTCTCAGGGCGACTACTTCCAGGGCGTTAAGGGCGGCGGTAACGGTGACTACCACCTGCTGACCTACGCTCCCTCTTCCGTTCAGGAAGCTATCGACATCATGATGTTCGCTTTCGAGAAGGCAGAGAAGTACCGCATGCCCGTTCTGTTCCTGGCAGACGGTATCATCGCTCAGATGATGGAGCCTGTTGAGATGCCCGAGATGGTTGACTTCAAGGTTGACCCCGAGAAGAAGCCCTGGGCTACCACCGGCTGGAAGCCCGGCGACGATCCCGAAAAGAGAGCTGTTATCAACTCCCTCTACATCGACACTGAAGACCTCGCTATCCACAACGACCGCCTGCAGGCTATCTACGACGAGGCTAAGAAGAACGAGCAGATGTGGGAGTGCTACAAGACCGAGGATGCAGAGTTCGTTATCACTGCTTTCGGTACTGTTGCTCGTATTGCTAAGACCGCTATCGATGAGCTGCGCGAGGAAGGCGTAAAGGTCGGCCTGTTCCGTCCTATCGCTGTATGGCCTTTCCCCTATGAGGCTCTTCTTGAGACTGTAAAGCCTGACCACGTTAAGGGTATTCTGGACGTTGAGGTCAACGAAGGCCAGATGCTCGAAGACGTTAAACTTGCTATTAACGGCCTGAAGGATGTTGATTTCTTCGGTTACTGCGGAAGCCAGTTCCCCACTACCGATGAGATCAAGGAAAAGATCCTCGCAATGAAGGAGGGTAAATAAATGTCTGTTGTATTCGAAAAGACCAAACTTTTAACTGATAAGCCTTTCCATTACTGCCCCGGCTGCAACCACGGTATTATTCACCGTCTGGTAGCTGAGGTTCTGGAAGAATTAAACCTGGACGGTAACATTGTCGGTGTTGCTCCTGTCGGCTGCTCCGTTTTCGCTTTTGATTACTTCAACTGCGATATGATCGAGGCTGCTCACGGTCGTGCTCCCGCTGTCGCCACCGGCGTAAAGCGTGCAAAGCCCGATACCACCGTTTTCACCTACCAGGGCGACGGTGACCTTGCTTCTATCGGTACCGCTGAGATCGTTCACGCTGCACACCGCGGCGAGAAGTTCGTCACTATCTTTGTAAACAATGCTATTTACGGTATGACCGGCGGCCAGATGGCTCCTACCACTCTTGTCGGCCAGAAGACCACCACTTCTCCTTACGGACGTGACGAGGCATGGTGCGGCGCACCTATCAAGATGTCCGAGATGCTGGCTCAGGTTCCCGGTTCCTACTACATTGAGCGCTGCGCTGTTAACACCAACGCTAACATCATTAAGACCAAAAAGGCTATTAAGAAGGCATTCCAGTACCAGCTGGAAGGTAAGGGCTTCTGCATGATAGAAGTTCTCTCCACCTGCCCCACCAACTGGGGTCTCGGCCCTGTTGAGGCTCTGAAGTGGCTCGAAGAGAACATGATCCCCTACTATCCTCTGGGTGTATATAAAGATAAGGGGGCTGCAGAATAATGAAAAAAGATTTTGTTTTCGCCGGCTTCGGCGGTCAGGGTATGCTGCTTATAGGTAAGTTCCTGGCTATGGCTTGCATGCTGGACGGTAAGCATGTCTCCTGGCTTCCTTCCTACGGTCCTGAGATGCGTGGTGGTACTGCTAACTGCTCCGTTATCGTCAGCGATCACGAGGTTGGTTCTCCCATGGTTGCAAATGCTGATGCAGTTGTCGCTATGAACCTGCCTTCTCTGCTCAAGTTCGAAGACAGAGTTAAGCCCGGTGGAGTTCTTGTTATTAACAGCTCCATCATCGACCGCAAGGTTGACCGTGACGACATCACCATCGTTTACTGCGATGCTAACGCTATCGCTGACAGCGTAAATAACCCCAAGGGTGCAAACGTTGCTATTCTCGGCGCTCTCATGGCAAAGATGAATATCGTTGACAATGAGAAGATGTTCGAGGCTATTCGCCTTGAGCTGGGCGAGAGAAAGATGAAGTTCTTTGAAGGCAACAAGGCTGCATTCCTCGCAGGTATGGAAGCTGCTAACAAGTAATCATCTCTTTGTCTATATGTCTATAATTTTGCAGGGTGCGTTTTTACGCACCCTGTTTTTTTATACCCGCAGAGAATACAGCTTAAGATGTTGAAAAAATTTTGCCGGCAGAAGTTTTCCACAGAGAAAATTTGAAATCCGCCGGCTGATAATAGCATGTTAGTTCCGTCTGAATTCATAGCAGAATTCAGACGAAATTTTTTTATTGCACTGTAAACGGTGCTGCGGGCCTTATGTATAATTAAAGAAGCAATGTTCTTTTTAATCTCCTTTGTATTTCCTCCTTGTTGCAAGGCCGCCTCTTATGTGGCGCTCGGCTTTGTTTATATCCAGAAGTTTTCTCACCTGCCGGTACAGCCCCGGGTTTATCCGGGGCAGACGCTCCGTCAGGTCTTTATGCACAGTGGACTTGGATATTCCAAACCGTGAGGCCGCTGAACGGACGGTTGCTTTGTTTTCGATAAGATATACAGCCACCTCACAGGCGCGTTCTTCGATATTTGTACGCACATACACCACTCCCAATCTCTCGTAGTCAATGTATATGTACAGGAGAGGGGGAAATATGTGGGAAAGTTTCGGCAGAAGCGACGGAAAAGGAGTGTGGAAAAAAGAGGTAAAAGCCAAATTTTGTTAAAATCGATGATTGACATAAAAGAAACTATCTACTAAAATAGATGCAAAGTGTATCAAATGAGACAGGAGGCGGCGGGGATGACACTTGATGCAAAACAGATTGAAGTGCTGAATAACTGCTTTCTGTTCAGGGCTTTGCCGGAGGGGGAAAGGGAAAAAATTTTTTCCTCATTTTGCGAGCAGAGCTATAAAAAATCAGAGTCTATCTTTACTCAGCATAGTTTTATAAAATCTTTGGGTATTATACTTGAGGGCGAGGCTGCGGTTTATAATGAAAGCGGCGCACTTTTAAACACTTTGAAGCCGGGAAGCTGCTTTGGCGCGGCGGCGTTGTTTTCTCAGACAAATGAGTATGTAACAAGCGTTATTGCAAAAAAACAGAGCAGAGTTTTGTTTATATCTGATAAGGAGCTTAAGGAGCTGTTTATTAAATATCCGGAGGCGGCTTTAAGCTATATCGAATTTCTTTCCGGTAGAATTCAGTTTTTAAACCGGAAAATTGATTCCTATACAAGCCCTAGCATTGAAAATGCGGTGTGGAGCTGGCTTATCTCTCATGAGGATGATGGGGGAGTGGTACATGTGGCCATGGGCTATGCGGCCCTTGCCCGTGCATTAAGTGTAGGCAGAGCCAGTCTGTACAGAGCACTTACAGAGCTTCAGAATGAAGGTAAAATTGTAAAAAACGGCGCAGATATTTTCATCTGCGACCGTATAAAATAGGAGGAAAAATATGAAAAAGTTATTATCCCTGTTTCTTGCAGTTGTGATGATTTTCGCACTGGCAGCATGCGGCGCTGAAAAAGCACCCCAGCCCGGCGAAGCTCCCGAAGTAAGCGACGAAGCAGCACCCGCCGAGGCTCCCGCAGAGACTCAGGAAGAAACACCCGCCGAAGCACCTGCCGACACCGAAAAGGCCGAAGTTAAGGTTGCAGTATTAAAGGGACCCACCGCTCTGGGCGCTCTCCACATGATGGATCAGGCTGAAAAGGGCGAGCTTTCCGAAAACTATCAGTTCACTCTTGCCGGCGCTCCCGATGAAATTCTGGGCAGCATCATTAAAGGCGAATTCGATATAGCCGCTGTTCCCACAAACGTTGCATCTGTTCTCTACAACAAGACCGAGGGGGCAGTTCAGCTGCTTGCTCTTAACACTCTCGGCGTTCTGTACTGTGTTGAAAACGGCGACACCGTAAACTCCGTTGCAGACCTTAAGGGTAAGACCGTTTACTGCGTGGGTCAGGGAGCTACCCCTGAATATGCGCTCAAATATCTGCTCACCAAGAACGGCCTTGACCCTGAAAAGGACGTAACTATCGAGTTTAAGGCAGAAGCTGCCGAGGCAGCAGCTCTCCTCGCAGAGGGCGAGGGAATTGCAGTTCTGCCCCAGCCTTTTGTTACCGCCGCAATGGCTAAGAACGAAAATCTCCGCATTGCCTTTGACTTCAATGAGGAGTGGGCCAAACTTGGTGAAAACAGCGCAATCACTATGGGCTGCGTTGTAGTCCAGAAGAAGTTTGCAGAGGAAAATCCCGCAGTTGTTGAAAACTTCCTCAAAGCTTACGAGGAATCTGTTAACTTCACCAAATCCGAGGAGACTTTACCACAGGCAGCAGAGCTTGCTGTTAATTACGGCATTATTCCCGCAGCTCCCATAGCTCAGAAAGCCATTCCCCAGTGCAGTATCGTATTCATCGCAGGGGATGAAATGAAGAGCATTGCAGGCGAATTCCTCAGCATCCTTTTTGATGCAAATCCTGCATCTGTGGGCGGAAAGCTTCCCGAAGCAGATTTCTATTATAATGCAAAATAAACGTGCAAAAAAAGCGCTCGGCTTTCTGGGGGTAGGGCTGTTCTGGCTCTGCCTCTGGCAGCTGGCCTATTATGCAGTTGGGAGAGACCTGCTTCTGGCCTCTCCTTTTGCTGTATTACAGAAGCTTTCGGAGCTTGTAACTGAGAGAAGCTTCTGGGTAATTATCGGCAGCTCATTTCTCAGAATTATGTCCGGATTTCTCCTCGGGCTTGTTTTCGGAATAATTCTGGCGGTTATAAGCGCCCGCTGGAGCTTTATTTATAAATTATTACAGCTCCCCATGAGCATAATAAAGGCAACACCTGTTGCATCCTTTGTTATTCTGGCGCTGGTGTGGATAAGCGGCAAAAGGCTAAGCACCTTTATTTCCTTTATTATGGTTCTGCCTATGGTGTGGAGTGCTGTGTATACCGGCATAAATTCTGCCGATATTAAGCTACTTGAAGCGGCAAAAACCTACCGCCTTTCCAAGCTCCAGACGGTGGAGGCTGTGTATATTCCCGCTGTTATGCCTCACCTTTTGTCTGCGGGCAAGGTTGCAATGGGCTTTGCTTGGAAATCGGGAATTGCAGGCGAGGTTATCGCCATTCCTAAAAACAGCATCGGAAGTCAGCTCCATAACGCTAAAGTGTACCTTGAAACAGAGGAGCTTTTCGCGTGGACGGCGGTTATAGTTGTGCTGTCGGTGATAATCGAAAAGTTATTCAGCTTCCTTATGAGCAAGGCGGCAGGAAAGTGGGGCGGAGAAAATGGATAAGGTTCAGATAAAAAAGCTGTGCTTTTCCTACGGGGATGAGCCGGTTTTAAATAACTTAAACCTCACATTAGGCAGCGAACGGCCGGTTCTGCTTCTGGGAAAATCCGGAATAGGCAAAACCACACTTTTAAGACTGCTGCTTGGATTTTTAAAGCCGGATTCCGGCCAAATTTCCGGTATTGCCCCTGAAACCAGAATTTCTGTCATGTATCAGGAGGACAGGCTTTTCCCCCAGATGACGGTTTATAATAACCTGAGACTCATAAAAAAAGACCTGAGCCGAAAAAGAGCAGGGGAGCTTTTGGAGGAGCTTGGACTTACGGAAAGGGTTCTGGATAAGCTGCCCGCAGAGCTTTCCGGCGGCATGAGGCGCAGAGCCGCCCTTGCAAGGTGCCTTATATTTCCGTCCCAAATTGTGCTCATGGATGAACCCTTTCAGGGACTGGATGCCGAAAACCGGGAAATTTGTCTGAAAGCGGTGAAAAAATATACCTCCGGCCGTCCCACGTTGATTATAAGCCATGAACCTTCGGACGCTGAGGCCCTGGGAGCGGAGATAGTTCGAATGGAGGAAATTTCCGAAAGCAGCCGCTGAAAAGCGTGTTTTCGGCGGATTGGAAAAACTGTGCTAAAACTATGATTATAAGACTGGATAATTAGTGTGTTATGGTGCTTGACAGCAATCAACCTAAAATATTATAATAACAAAATATACGTCTCAATTTTGAACAAAATTTATAAAGGCGCTATGAAATCCGCGCCTTTGCTGACGGAATATTAGGTTTGAAGGGATAAAATGGTTAAATCGTCAACAAGAATGACAGAAGGCCCCATAGGCAAACAAATGGTTGCCTTTGCGGTGCCCCTGTTTATAGGAAACCTGTTTCAGCAGCTCTATAATACAGCCGATGCCTTGATAGTGGGCAGGCTTCTGGGAAATGACGCTCTGGCAGCGGTTAGCGCAACGGGTACGCTGAATTTTCTTATGATAAGCCTTTTCAGCGGTATTGCTGTCGGTGCAGGCGTAGTTATATCCAGATATTACGGTGCAAGAGATAACGAAAAGCTCAGTCTTTCTATACATACAAACATTGCATTTAACCTGCTTGTAAGCGTGTTTCTGACTATTATCGGTACTACATTGACTCCGGCTATTCTCCGGTGGATGGGAACGCCTGATGATATAATGGATCTGTCGATAAAATACATAAGAATTTATTTTGCAGGCAGTTTAAGCCTTGTAATGTATAACACTTTACAGGGAATTATGCAGGCGGTGGGTGACAGCAAAAGCCCCCTCAGGTACCTTGTTATATCATCGCTTCTCAATATAATTCTGGATCTGCTGTTTATAGGCGTATTTAATACAGACGTTGGCGGCGCGGCTCTTGCAACTGTTATATCCCAGTTTGTCAGCGTTTTCCTCTGCGTGAGAAAGCTTATGACCACTAAAGAGGAATACAGAGTTTCAATCAGAAAAATAGGCTTTAACAAAAATATGCTGAAGCTTATAATAAAATACGGTCTGCCCTCCGGACTTCAAAACTCCGTTATAGGTATTGCAAACGTGGTTGTGCAGTCCAATATTAACGCTTTCGGAAAAATGGCAGTTTCAGGCTGCGGCGCTTACAGTAAGATTGAAGGGTTTGCGTTCTTACCCATTACCAGCTTCACTGCTGCTATCACCACTTTTGTGGGGCAGAATCTGGGCGCAAAGGAATTCGCCAGAGCCAAAAAAGGTGCCCGCTTCGGCATTATCTGCACCTTAGTGATAGCTGAGATTATAGGTGTTATCATTTACCTGCTGTCACCTTGGCTTATAGGAGCCTTTACCTCCGAGCCGGAGGCAATACAGTTTGGCGTAGACAAGGCCAGAATATGTTCACTCTTCTTCTTCCTCCTTGCCACAACTCACGCCATGTCGGCAGTTTTGAGAGGCGCAGGCAAGGCGGTCATTCCTATGGCAACAATGCTTACCTTCTGGTGCGTTGTAAGAGTGACATTCTTAAAAATAATGGTGCCCATTTATCATACTATTGCAGTTGTAAACTGGGTTTACCCCCTTACATGGTGTCTGAGCACAATATTCCTTATTATATATTATAAAAAAGCCGACTGGCTACACGCTTTTGAAAGAGCAGAAATGGAAAGGTGACAAATTATGCCCATCGTTGTTGTAGGAAATGTATTTGTAGACATTAAAGGATACCCCGATAATAAGTATATCCCCGCAGGAAGAAATTCCGGCCGTGTGGAGACCTTCCACGGAGGCGTGGGACGCAACGTTACCGAGGACATCGCCAATGTTGAGCTGAGACCTCGTTTCGTCAGCATGGTAGATGATAACTCTCAGGGTGCTGAGGTAGTCAACAAGCTCAATAATCATAAGGTGGATACAAGATATATTGTTTCCGCTCCCGACAGCATGGGTAAGTGGCTGGCCGTTTTCGACAATAACGGAGAAATTGTGGCTTCTATCTCAAAGCGCCCCAATATGGAGCCTATGCTTGAAATTCTGGAGGCAAAGGGCGATGAAATCTTCTCCGATGCCGACAGTGTTGTTATCGAGATAGACATGGACAAGGAAGTAGTTAAGCAGGTGTTTAAGTTTGCCAAGAAGTACAACAAGCCTGTTTACGCAGTTGTTGCAAACATGAGCATTGCATCCCAGCGCAGAGATTTCTTCCAGTCCATAGACTGCTTCGTGTGCAATGAGCAGGAGGCCGGTATGCTGTTCCTTGAGGACTTTACCAACATCAGCCCTGAGGAGCTGTGCGATAAACTGGCTGAGAAGGTAAAGAGCGCCCGTATTCCCGCCATGATAGTTACTCTGGGCAGCAAAGGCGCTGTATATGCAGAGCTGAACGGCAACAAGGGCATCTGCCCTGCAAACAAGGTTGAGGTACTGGATACCACCGGTGCCGGAGACGCATTCTGTGCAGGTGCCGCAATCGGTCTTACCTACGGCAAGACCATGCAGGAGGCGGTGGAAATGGGCACAAAGCTTGCCTCTTCCGTAATTAACCTTGCTGAGAACGTATGCCCCAGATTTTTACCCAGCGAACTGGGTCTTGACATTGAAGTAGAAGAATAATTTTATAATCCCCGGAGACAAAGAATTGCCTCCGGGGATTGACAAACAGGCGTTTAATCAGTATAATAAATAACTGCAAATATGGAGAGCTACCGAAGTGGTCATAACGGGGCGGTCTTGAAAACCGTTAGGGCGCAAGCCCACAGGGGTTCGAATCCCTTGCTCTCCGCCATTAAAAAAGCTCGTCGTAAGACGAGCTTTTTTATTTTTCAGAAATTATAATCCGTATCCCGGATATAAAAACCGCTTTCCGTTTCGGAAAGCGGTTTTTCGTTATTTAATTACGATAGATTCGATTACAGGCTGATTTTCGGGAGCGACAGTGCCGTTGCCGTCATCAACGCTGACATTTTCGCAGATAGCATCCACAACGTCCATGCCCTCGGTGACATGACCGAATGCGGCGTACTGGCCGTCAAGAAATTCGCTGTCCTCATGGCAGATGAAGAACTGGGAGCTTGCGCTGTCGTAGTTCTGGGCACGTGCCATGGAAATGGTGCCGCGGGTGTGGCTTATGGGGTTTTCAACACCGTTTGCGGAAAATTCGCCCTTAATCTCGGTGCCGGAACCGCCGGTGCCGTTGCCCTCCGGGTCTCCGCCCTGAATCATAAAGCCGCTGATTATTCTGTGGAAGGTGAGGCCGTTATAAAAGCCGTCATTAACAAGCTTTACGAAGTTGTCAACGGTTATGGGTGCGGCGCTTCTGTCGAGCTCTGCCTCAATAGTGCCGTAATCCTTAACGGTGATTACCACGTTAACAGGTTCGGTGCTGCCCACAGGTGCGGAAGTTTCGGCAGGCTCTGCGGGCTTTTCGCCGCAGGCGGTAAGAGCCAGAAGAAGGCACATTGCGCTTAGAATGCAAATAAACTTTTTCAATGTTTTTTCCTCCAATGTTAATGCTGAAATTTGAAAAACAGCCTAAGTTTAACCCTTTTTTCCGGCACAGTCAACAGCTATAAATGCCATATTCCGTCGGATACAGCACTATGATTAAAAAATTAACCTTATATACATAAATAAAAAAGTTACCGGTGTATGCAGCTGCTTTAAATTTATTCGGACAGGAGAGACTGATAATCGTCTGAAAGACTGAGGTGAGTTCGTACCGCACTTTCAGCTGCGATGACATCACGGGCAATCAGAGCGTTTAATATCATCACATGGCCTGCTTTTGTCAAATAGTTTTCGTTTTTGTCCAGCGTGGCTTGCAGTACCCTTTTTCGATAAATATCCATAAGAAATACCAAAGTGTTGTACAGATATTTTATTAAAGTGTTTTTGCACAGGGCGACAATAGCAAAATGAAAATCTCTGTCTTGCTGATCGAGATACTCAAGAGAAGCATTGTCGTAATCGTAGTCCATCAGTTCTTTTAATTCCTGAAGCTGTTCATCGGTAGCGTATTTTATAGCCTCCCGGCAAGCTTCGGATTCGAGTATTATACGGAGCTGGAGAATGTTTTCAAGTGTACCGTCATTGAGCGCAAAAAGGGCGCACACAGCGCGGTCAATGGAGTTTTCAGGCGACTTTGTAATATAATTACCGCTGCCCTGAATTGAACTGACCATGCCCATACTATTCAACGCTTTTATAGCTTCACGGACAGATGCTCTGCTGACATTCAGCTCTTCCGCCATGGATCTTTCGGTGGGAAGTTTGTCACCTTTTCTCAGTTCTCCTTTTATAATTGCATCTTCTATATAGTCTAAAACGGTTTCGCTCGCAGCAGTTGTACCAATCTCTGACAAAGTATTCACAATAATTCGAGCCCCTTTTTGTATATTTTGCATAAATAATTAAAAATTTTTTATTCAGACTTGCGTATTTAAATCTGCTAAAAGTAATGCTATAATAAAAGCACAAATTGGTAAGACCAATACGTCACTATTATATTTGCTTTTTACTTAAAAAGCAAATAATTTTTTATCAAAGTTAAATTGGACTGACCAATCGGCAAACTAAATGCTTGAGGAGGGGAATTTTTTTTACAGCAAAAGGCTTTTGGCAGAAAATTGTTTTTCGGATTTAAAGATGAAATTTTATTTATGAGGAGTACTTTATGAAGAACATAAAGAGATTTTTGCTTTTGTTAGCATTGGGTATAGCTTATGGTTTTATGTATGTAATGCCCTATATGAAGTCCAGCTTCTATGACCAGATGATTGCTGCTATGGGTTGCACTAATGCTCAGTTAGGCTCACTTATGACCTATTACGCATTGGCCTGTACAATTTCCTATCTGCCCGGCGGCTGGATAGGCGATAAATTCAACCCCAAGCCTGTTCTGCTTATCTCTATTTTCGGACAGGCAGCCCTGAGCTTTATTTTCATGTTCACTTATAAGAGCTACACAATGGCAGTTATTATTTGGCTTCTTATGGGTCTTACCGGTGGTTTTGCATTCTGGCCTGCAATTATGAAGGGTATTCGCATGACCGGTTCTGATGAAGAGCAGGGAAGAATATACGGACTATTTGAAGCATTGAACGGCTTTGCCTCCTTACTGTTGAGCTTCATAATGATAGGCATTATGGCTCTTGTTTCCGGTTCCGACCTTGTTACAGGCTTTAGAAATGCACTGCTTTGCTGCGGTGGTCTGTCTCTGCTGTCCGGCATACTGCTTGCTATACTGATGCCTAAAGACGCAGCCTTCGGTGCCAGCGAAGAGCAGAAGGAAGAGAAGCAGAGCTTTTCTATCAAAGACTATTTTTCAGCATTTAAAATTCCCGGCGTATGGCTTATGTCCGTTCTGGTATGGTGCTATGTAACCGTAGCTGCTGTTGCAAGCTACCTTACCCCTTACAGCACCAGCGTTCTCGGAATGTCTGCCGCTCTTGCTGCCAGCATAGGCACTATCCGTACTTACGGCTGCCGTCTGGTAGGCGGTCCTCTGGGTGGATATCTGGCAGACAAAACCTTCAAGTCAGTATCTAAAGAACAGATATTAGGACAGCTTGCATGTGTTGTAACTCTGGGTCTGTTCCTGGTTCTGCCCAGCGGCGTAAACGGTGTACTGCTTGCAGTGCTGCTGCTTATGGTCGGCATTGCAATGTTTATGTGCAAGGGAACCTACTTCTCAATCCAGGCAGAAATGGGAATTTCCACTAAGATATCCGCTACCGCAGTTGCAATCGCTACATTCATCGGCTACCTGCCTGATATGTTTGTACACACTATGTTCGGTAACTGGATAGATAAATTCGGTAATGAAGGTTATACCCGCATTATAAGCTACGGTGTAGGAACCGCAGTTCTCGGAACTATTATAGCAATTATTGCCTTGCGTCAGTCTAAGAAAGTTGCCGCAAGAACTAAAGCTGTAGAAGCTTAATATATAAAAGAGGTGCAGAGAGTGAATAAAGTCAAAATAGAAATCAGCCGCTGCAAAGGCTGTGGTTACTGTGTTGATGAATGTCCCCGAAAGGCCATTTCATTTACCGGTATAATTGGCGAAAAGGGTTATGACACTATAAAAATAGACGATGACCTGTGCATAGCATGTGGCTCATGTTACAGAGTATGCCCTGACAGAGTGTTTGAGATCTTAGTTTGAGGAGGTAAAGTTGTAATTATGTCAAAAGAACTTATGAAAGGCAATGAAGCTCTTGCAGAAGCAGCAGTAAGAGCAGGCTGCCGTTTTTACAGTGGTTATCCCATAACTCCTCAGACAGAGATACTGGAATATCTCTCCTGGCGTATGGACGAAGTGGGCGGCACATTTGTTCAGACTGAGTCTGAACTTGCAGGAATCAATATGCTGCTCGGTGCTTCCGCCGCAGGCGCAAGAGCACTGACAAGCTCCGCAGGTCCCGGATTTTCATTAAATCAGGAAGGTATATCCTACCTTGTTGCAGCAGACCTGCCCGCAGTTATCATAAACGTTATGCGTATAGGCACCGGCCTTGGCGATATTGCTCAGGGTCAGGGCGACTACTGGCAGATGACAAGAGGCGGAGGCCACGGTGACTACCGCACAATAGTTCTTGCACCTGCAAGCGTACAGGAAAACTGCGACATGATGAGCACTGCTTTCGATTTAGCAGAAAAATATCGTCACCCGGTTCTGGTAGCATCAGACGCCGCTATCGGTCAGATGGTGGAAGGCGTGGAGCTGCCTGAAATGAAGGAGCACGATGTAAATAAATTTGACTGGACTGTCAGAGGCTGTGCAGAAGGTGCCGAACCTCGCAAAATCCAGAATACATACTATACCGATCCCGATTATGTAGAACATCTTCGTGCAAAGTATAATGCAATAGAAGAAACCGAACAGCGTTGGGAATCAGTAATGGTTGATGATGCAGAGATAGTTCTCGTTGCCTACGGCATAAGCTCCCGTGTTTCGAAGGAAGCTGTTGAAGTGGCTCGCAAACAGGGCATAAAGCTCGGTCTTATTCGTCCTATAACTCTGTGGCCTTTCCCTGTAAAGGCTTTTGAGGAATGTAAAAATGCCAAGGGCTTCCTCACTGTTGAAATTAACATTCTGGGTCAGATGGTAGACGATGTAAAACTGGCAGTTAAAAATGCTTATCCTGTTGAATATTACGGAACATTCTTCGGTCTGCCCGAAACTGACGAAATCATAGCAAAAGCCAAAGAGATGTTGGAAAAGGAGGCAAAATAAATGGTTCTCAAAGCACCTGAATCAATAATTTCCTCTGCCGGATTTTGCCCCGGCTGCGGCCACGGCATTGCCAGCCGTCTTGTGGGCGAAGTTGCCGAGGAACTGGGTATACAGCACAAGCTTGTAACAGTAGTAGACGTTGCCTGCTGCTCATTCAATATAGATTACTGGAAGTTCGATACTATTATGGCTGCTCACGGACGTGATATTCCTACCGCAGTCGGTGTAAAACACACCCGCCCCGACTCCATGGTTATGGCGTACATGGGCGATGGTGCAGCCTACTCCATCGGTATGGCAGAGACTATTCATGCAGCCCTCAGAAACGACAATATTTGCGTTATTGTTATAAACAACAGCGTTTTCGGTATGACCGGCGGTCAGATGGCTCCTACCACTCTGCCCGGCGAAAAGACTGCTACTTCTCCTCGCGGTAAAGATCCCAGCCGCTACGGTACATTGAGCGGTGTTGAGCTTTTAAAGCACATGGATATCGGATACCTGGCCAGAGGCGAAATGGTGGGTGCAGCCGGCATAAATAAGTGCAAGAAGTACATCAAAAAGGCTTTCGAGCACCAGATGAACGGAGACGGATTCTCCTTCGTTGAGCTTTTAAGCCCATGCCCCACAAACCTCAATATGCCTCCGGTAAAGGCAAAGACATTTGTACACGAGGAAATGACAAAGTATTTCCCTGTGGGAGAGTTTATTGACAAAGGAGGCAAAATCTGATGGTTGAAATGATATGTGCAGGCTTCGGCGGTCAGGGCGTACTGACCACAGGCCTTATAATTGCTCACTCCGCAATGATGCTGGGAAAAGAGATAACCTGGTATCCCTCTTACGGTTCTGAAATGAGAGGCGGCACTGCAAACTGCACCATAAAAATAAACGACGGCCCCATTGCAAGCCCTTACAGCAAGCACCCTGACATAGTGTGCGCGCTGAATGCCCCGGCTATTGACAAGTTCGAGGCAAATATTAAGCCCAACGGATATCTTTTCGTTAACGCATCTCTGGTTGAAGATGACAGAAAGTACAGAGACGACATCAATGTTGTAAAAGTACCTATGTCTGAGGTAGCAATGCAGTACGAAAATCCCAAGGGCGCCAATCTGGTACTGCTGGGCGCAGTTGCTGCTCATACCGGCCTCTTTACCATTGAAGAGCTTGATGAACAGGTTACAGAATACTTCGCAAAGAAGGGCAAAATCAATCCTAAAAATTCTGAGTGCCTCCACGCAGGCGCAAAGCTTTAAGACACTTTCTGCCGTCAGGAACGCCTGGGCGTTTCTGACGGCACAGAATAAAAATCCGCATATACGATACGGAGTGGTATGGAGTTGATATTCTGAACTTATTAGATATTATAATCATAATTCTGTATTTTGTGGGAATGATATTTCTTGGATTTTTTGCCCAGAGAAAACAGAAAAATACAGAAGACTACTATGTAGGCGGAAGGTCTATGGGTAGTATAAAGCTTGCCGCACTTTGGATGGCAGGCTGGATAGGCGGCTCCTCCGTTATAGGAACCTCCTCAAATGCCTATGCTATGGGCATAAGCGCAATATGGTATGTGTTTACCATTGCGGTAGGGTGCATTATTTTTGCCTATGTGATGGCAGGCCCTATAAAAAATATCAGCGAGAAAATACATAATATAACTTTCCCGGAGCTTATTGCCGCTCGCTATGATAATAAGTGCGGAACAATGTGCTCAGTTACTACTATACTGGCAATGATTGGCTATACTGCCGCACAATTCGTGGCAGGAGCTGCAATATTAAATGTTCTGACCGGGTGGAATCTGGGATTGTGCTATATTATTTCGGTTGTAGTAATAGTTGTATATGTGTCCACCGGCGGTCTTCTGGCGGTAACTTATACAGATATGGCACAGATGATACTGCTGCTGGTCGGCGTTGTTATAGTAGCGGTTCCCATGACAGGGGCCAAACTGTCACAGGCGGGACTGAGTGTAGCAAGAGACCTTCCGGAGCAATATTTCGACTTAGGCGGGTGGGGCTGGAGCACAATAATTGCTCTTGTTATTTCCACAATATTGTCCTTCTTTACATGTATGGACAGTTTTACCCGCTGCATTGCAGCAAAAGATGAAAAAAGCGCAAAACGCGGAACAATATACGCGGCACTGGCTGTGCTTATAATTGCAAGTGCATCTACATATTTAGGCATGGGCGGAAAACTTTTAATGCCTGACCTCGGAGATGCCAACAATGTATTGGCTGAACTTGTGGTGAGACTTCTGCCCCACGGCATAAAGGGACTTATCCTTGTAGGCATACTCAGCGCCATAATGTCAACAGCGGATATTTCTATCCTGACTGCTTCAGCCAGTCTGACAAGAGATATTTATCAGAAGTATGTAAATCCTCAGATAGAGGAAAAGAAGCTTTTGAAAATGGGCTTTGGCTGTTCCATACTCATAGGAATTCTGGGAGCAGTTTTCGGCTGGTATAACCAGGATATAATGAATATCCTGCTTATTACCTTTACGATTAACTCCGCCGGACTGTTTCTGCCCACTGTATGCGGCTTTTTCTGGAAACGTTCCTGCGCTAAAGCTTCTCTGGTATCTATGATTTCCGCAACTATTATAGCAGTTATATGGTATGTGGGCAAGACTGTATCGAGCTTGGCTATCTTCCGGATAGACGCACTTTGGCCGGCCTTCGGCATTTCAGCGGCTGCATACTTTATTATCTGCCTGAGCCATAAGCAAAGCGCGGAAGAGATTGAGAAAGCAGAGAATTTTTCTGCAAAGAGAAAAAGCAGCGCTCAAGCTGTATAATGGCGTAAAATTTAATCGGAATTATCGAGTATTATTTGAATACTCTCCATGATACAGCTTTTAAACCTGAATAAGATTCCAAGATAAAGGAAGGGATAACAATGGAAAACATGAAAATGATGCCTCTTGAAGGTATTAAAGTAGTAGAACTTGCCACTGTTGTGGCGGCACCTACGGCAGGCCGTATGCTCTGTGCATTCGGTGCAGAGGTAATAAAAGTAGAAACCGCCATAGGCGATGAAATGAGAAGAGCGGGAGAGTTCGAGCTTGTTGTATGCGAAGACGATAAAAACCCTCTCTTTACAATCCAAAACAGCGGAAAGACTCTTACATCAATAAATTTGAAAACTCCCGAAGGAAAAGAAGCTATGCTCAGACTTTTGGGAGATGCAGATGTGTTTTTAAGCAATGTGCGTATTCCTTCCCTTAAAAGACTTGGTTTGGACTATGAAACATTGAAGGAGAAATTCCCCCGGCTGATTTATGCCCACTTTTCCGGCTTTGGTCCCGAAGGACCTGATGCTGCAAAGCCCGGCTTTGACAGCACCGCCTTCTGGCTCAGAAACGGACCTCTTGCCGACTGGCAGGCTCCCGGAAGCTTCCCCTTTACTCCCACCTATGCCTTCGGAGATATGGCTACCAGCTCTGCATTCCTATCCGGTATTCTTATGGCAATAATAGGGAGAGAAAAGAGCGGTCACGGCACTTTCGTAAGCACATCTCTTATGGCCAGCGGCATCTGGTGCAACGCCATCGGCGTAGTGTCTCACCAGAAGCAGTTTGCAGGCGACCGTGTAAACGATCCTCTCCGCCCTGCTGACCCCTTCTGCCACTTCTATAAGTGCTCCGACGGAAAATACATAGGCGTATTTGACAACGAATACCGCAGAGAACTTCCCAAGTTTGCAGAGCTTTTTGACTTGCCGTATATCTTGGAGGACGAGCGCTTCTCATCACTGCCGAGACTTAAAGAAAGCGATGCAGCTAAAGAGCTTACCGAAAAGTTAAATGAGGTGTTCCTGACAAAGACCTCTGATGAGTGGATAGCATATCTTGAGGCTAATAACGTATCATGCGAAAGAATGAAGAGATTGAGCGATGTCTGCAAAGATGAGCAGGCGATAGCTAACGGATACGTGAGGGAAGTCACCTTTAAAGATGACCTTAAAGTTATGATGCCCTGCCCTCCGGTAAAGTTCTCTGAATATGACATGAGACCGTATACCTCAGCGGGGGCTTTGGGTAAGGACACCGACAAGGTGTTCGGCAGACTCGGCTATACTGAGGAAGAAATTGCAGAACTGAAAAATAAAAACGTTATAATATAAAAACAGGAGGAAAACTATGAAAATTGTTCTTGCAGAAGTACCATATACTAAAGACAGATATATAGGCGTAGAGCAGGAATGTCTGCCCGAAGGCGCTGAGCTGAAGATTGCCGTGTTCGATGAGCACAGCGACGACAACAGTGCATTTTACAAGGAAATCGAAGACGCCGATATTATTATAAACGGATACGTTTATTTCGGCAAAAAAGAGATTGACGCTATGAAAAAATGCAAGGTTATCTCTTTCCAGTCAACCGGCTACAATGAAGTAGACTTAAAGTATGCAGAGGAAAAAGGCATTGCAGTCTGCTCCATCTTAGACTACTGCACTCAGGAGACTGCAGAGAACACCATGGCAATGATGCTCACTCTTCTCCGCGGCATAAGACGTTATGACAGAAGTGTTCAGGTAGACCACAACTGGGATTATCTGGTTGCAAAGGACATGCACCTCAAGCGCATTGCCGGACAGACTCTCGGTATTGCAGGCCTCGGCCGCATAGGTCAGTCTGTTGCCAGAAAGGCTCAGGGCTTTGATATGGAAGTTATTGCATACGACCCCTTCCTGCCTCCTGAAATTGCCGAAAAGCTGGGTGTAAAGCTGGTTGATTTTGACACTCTGCTGGCTGAGTCTGACGTTATTTCCATACATATGAACCTCACCGGTGACAACTATCATATGTTTAATAAGGAAGCATTCAAGAAAATGAAGAAGCACCCCATTATTGTAAATGAAGGCAGAGGTGCTCTTATATGTGATGATGATATAGTCTGGGCTCTTGATGAGGGACTTATAAAGGGTGCAGCTCTCGATATGCTGGAGAGCGAAAACCCCGACCTTACAGACTGCAAGCTGCTTGGCAGAGAGAATGTACTTCTTACTCCCCACTGCGGCTATTATTCAGAGACTTCAGATTATCTTGTTGCAAAGTATTCTATGGATAATGCAATTAACTACTATAACGGCGATTATGACAAAGTAAAAGTTTTGCGTAATAATGTCCTTAAATAATTAGCTCTATACTCACTCCATGAAAGCGACCGGGAATAAGATACCAGCTTATTCACGGCCGCTTTTGTTATAAAAAAATGAACTGCCCGTAAAGAGCAGTTCATTTTAGGTTTTAGCTTTAAGCTGTGGAATCTTTAATGTAAATCAGCGCTTGTTGTTCATTAACAGCATATCGCCGTAAACGGGGGATGCAATGCCGAAGCCGCCGGTAACTGCGGTGACCTGACCGGTGGTGAAGGGAGCCTCTGCGTAGTAGAGGACTGCATCTGCAATCTCCTCGGGAGTTGCCATGCGGCGGATAGGTGTATGCTTGAGGAAGAACTCCTGGAAGGCAGGAGTGAGGTTATTCTTAACAGCCTCAGTTGCGGTCATACCGGGGCAGACAACGTTGCAGGTGATGTTGTACTTTGCAGCGTGAATAGCAATCATCTTGCTGAGGTGGATGATTGCAGCCTTGGAAGTACCGTATGCAACCTGGCTTGTATCAGTGACGATACCTGCAACAGAGCCGATGTTGATGATGCAGCCGGATTTCTGCTTTGCCATTGCCTTCTTGATTGCGCGCTGGCTGGCGAGGAATACGGTGGCGAGATGAGCATCCACATACTTGGTGAACTCCTCGTACTTGGTGTTCATGAAGTCAAGGTCATTAACGGGGCTGGTGCCGCCGAAGTTGTTGACCAGAATGTCCAGACGTCCCTCAGCTGTGATAACGGTATCGATCATATTAACGATGCTGTCGTTGTCGTATGCTTCAAAGTAAACGGTCTTTACATTGCAGCCCTGCTCATTGAGAGCGGCGGCCTTCTGATTGCCCACTTCCAGATTGCGGCAGGCCATGTAAACAACTGCGCCCTTCTTTGCAAGAGCTTCAACACATGCGTAACCTATACCTCTGGTGGAGGCGGTAACAACTGCTATTTTACCTTTAACACTTTCCATTTTAATAATCTCCATTCATATGTAGTTTTATAAAATTTATGTCCGGACAGCCAGACGAACGGTTGTCCGGACATAATATTTTTTGTTTTTTTAAGCTTCTTACTTATCGTTTTTAAACATGCCCATGGCGGTATAAAGCTGATTATATACAGTGCCGGGCTTTGCAATATTGAAGCGGTCGGACTTGAACTGGTCGCCCTCGGAGGCAAGCTTCTTTGCCCGCAGCTTATCGATCTGCTCATCGGTGTAGCCGATCTTTTTAAGCTCCTCGCGGGTGTTTTCACCGGCTCGGACTATCTTAACCTCCGGAGTACCGGCGTTGCGGAACTGAGCCGGAGGCATGGGAATACCGGTATCGTAGCCCTCGCTGAACTCGTCGCTTGCTTTCTTGAGGAAGCCTGCATCCCAAGCCTGAGGATCTTTCTGAACATCCTTGAAAGAAGCCACAACATCGAAGGGGATGCGGGTGGAGCTGAGCTTTTCTACCCAGTAGTCACGGTCATGGAGTGCAAACTGTTCCTCCAAGAGCGCTGTAATTTCTTTGGTATTTGCAGAGGCTGCAAAGAAGTTGGGCCAGCGTTTGGGCGCATCTTTCGGCAGATCCATGATCTTACACAAATCAACAATAGTGTTCTCCCAGATAAGACCCATAAGGAATATGTACTTGCCGTCGGCGCATCTGTACATCTTGGAGGTGGGGAACACGCCCTCACGGGGAGTAGGGTAGGGGTCACCGTAGGGTGCGGTCATTATAGGCACACCGGCGGTCCAGATAGCGCAGCCGTAAAGGGAGGAGGTAACTTCCTCGCCCTCGCCGGTGCGGAGCTTCTTAATGTATGCGGCAAGAATTGCCAGTGCAAAGTAAGTTCCGGAGGGAACATCGCCGTAGCCGAAGAAGGGAATAAAGGGAGTTCCGTCGGCGGTGCAGTCCTGAGCCATACCGCTGCGGCTGGCATATGCAACAGCATCAAAGCCGCCGCGGTTTGCATCTGCGCCTGCATGACCGTAGCCGGAGGTGCTGGCAACGATGATTCCGGGGTGGAGCTTACTTAATGTATCATAGTCAATGCCCAGCTTCTTTGCGTCGCCGGGGCGGAGGTGACTTATAACAATATCAGCGGAAGCACAGAGCTTCTGCTGTATTTTTCTGCCTTCGGGAGTCATGGTGTTTATTGCCACGCTCTTTTTGTTTCCGTTTACAAATTCATAGCAGCAGGGGTCACCGTTTACAACGCCGCGGGCTATACCTGTTCCGCGGATGCGGTCACCGTCTGCGGTAGAGGGATTCATACTGTCCACAACTGCGGGCTCGATTTTTATAACCTCTGCGCCCCAGTCAGCCAGAATTCGCCCGGCTATCGGTCCCATAACGAAACTTGCTGTTTCTACTACACGAACGCCTTCAAGTAAATTGATCATGATGTGCCTCCTCAATAAGATTTTATATTTTAGATGCCTGCGTACATGCATTGTATCTTTAATCAATGTACTTTATTGTATTTGTAATATGGCGGTTGGGAAAATCGGGTATGCCGAAAATGAATTTAAACGTTTTAACTTTTTTCTTAGTTTAATGGTAACTTAGAGAGAAGAAAAACTCTGTCAAAAAAAGAATAAACTTATATAAATAAAATGTACAAAAAGTCAGATTAAACTGTCAAACCACTAAACCACTTGTGAATTATGCACAAAAACTTCGTGCAAATTTTGGATGGGCACAGCTTTTCTTTAAAAAATTATGGGGTGGAGCTGCGCTTATTCACAGCCTTTTTTCATTCTCTCTGCTCCGAAAGGAGTTTTATATTTTGAACCGTAAGCGGAAAGCAGATTTTTACTCTGGGGATTTTTAGCAAAGTATTTTGCCATTAAAATTCCGAACAGCTCCATAATATAGAAAA